>JALOTM010000015.1 GCA_025457905.1 Methanomassiliicoccales archaeon | reverse complement strand
CCTCGATGACCGTGAAGTCGATGAACACTGGCGCAAGGTAGTTGAGGTTGCGCAGCCTGGCCTCCATGGGTGTGAGGTCATGGACGTAGCCGTTGGCCTCCCTTATCTCGGGGAGCTTGATGCGAACGGTGGGCTTGGCGTGGCTGTCGGTCAGCCCCGTCTTCTCGTCCCGCTTGCGGCCCACCCGGATCTCCACGATCTTGCCGTCGGTCTTCTCCGGGTCCAGGCGGATGATCCCCCGGTCCAGGTCCTCGGCGGAGACGCGGAGGTTGTCCACGATGTTCTGCATGCGGCTGTTGGGGTTGTCCATGGTGGAGAGGAAATCGTTGAAGCTGGAGATGTGGTGGTTGACGATGCTTCTCTCCTTGAAGTATAGCTCTACGAGATCGCGCAAAAGATTCACCCTCTGATGACCAATCGATATGCAATCGCTATGTCTGAAGTGAGGGAGCGGCGCACGACCTTGACCACGCGCCCCTCCTTTATTGCAGGCCTGCCGGCCTCCTGCTCCAAGGTGTCCAAGAGCCGGATGCAGGGGTCGCTCCTGCGGATCTTGGGCAGTTGGTCCTTGTCGATCTTCAGCCGGACCAAGACCTCCTTGGCCTCCGCCTCCGTCAACAGGTAATGTGCAGGCACCAAATCATGACTAAATACATTGAACTGGACGTCCTCCTCCACGAAAATCACCTCGCCCCTCGTACCGGACCGTTTTTTCTACTATGTGATTGCCTTATAAAAATGCATCGAATGTTGGTTTTCGCGTTTGTGGCTTCCATTTCTGCCCCTCACTTCGTATCCAAGGCGGGCCCGCGGGGATTTTCGTCCCCTCGGTTGTTGACCGACGGCTCTTCGAACCCCGGACCATCTGGTTAAAAGCCAGGTGCTCTTTCTAGGGAGATACGCACGGGCGAACCTCCTACCTAGCTGAGCTACGGGCCCATTGGCAAGTGTTTCCGGCGATGCGGATTTGCGAGAAAAGAGTACCATTATTTAAAGATTGGGTAAGTACCTGCTGGCTAGGCGACCATGAGCGTCCCGGAAGGACGGAGGCGCCGCCTATTATCGTAGTATGATAATAGGGACGGAAGCATGATAGACCCCCCGCCCTTTGGAAGGGGGCCGCCTGTCTGGACGTCGCCTGGGAGAGGCCGGTGAGGGTGGGCTTTCCGCTCACGTATAAATATGAGAATCATAATCCTGCCTCGGCGAGCGCCATGGAAAACGAGAAGATTTGCAGCTCCTGCGGGGTCAGGCTGATTGGCAAGAGCACCACCTTCTTCCCCTGCCCCACATGTGGCAAGACCGAGATTGGGCGGTGCCCCAACTGCCGCGACCAGAGCGTGAAGTACACCTGTGCCAAGTGCGGTTTCTCCGGACCTTAGGGTGGTGGAATGGGAAAGGTAGCGGTCACGTTCAATCTCCTGCCAGAGGAGACCTCCTACGACATGGAGGGCCTTAAGAACAGGATTCCGTCCCTCCTGCCCGAGGGGGTCCAGCCCTACAAGGCCGAGGTGAAGCCGTTCGCCTTCGGGCTGAAGGTCCTGGAGATCGTTTGCATCATGGACGATGCCAACAATGTCATGGACGCCCTGGAGGAGAAGCTTCGCTCCATAGAGGGCATCCAGACCGTAGAGAACACGGGAATCACACTGATCTGAAACCCTTTCGCTCCGACCTCTTGCTTCTATAATCCCGGCATGGGTTTGATCATGCCGGACCGCATGAGCGTCTCCATCTCCTGGCGGGCGTGGGTTATGGACGCTGTGGCCCTTTCGTAGAGCTCCTGGCGGCCCATGCGCCTTCTGGCCAAGCCCTGCTCGATGGCTCGCATCCCTACCGCCACGGCCTCGCGCGGGAAGACTTCCCAGTCGGCCATGGAGGGGACCACGTGCTCGAAGGCCAGCCCTTTCTCCTCAGCGGTGCGGGCCAGCTCATTCGCGGCCGCCAGGCACATCTCGTCGGAGATGCTCCTTGTACGAACGTCCAGACATCCACGGAAGAGGGCCGGGAACACCAGGGAGTTGTTGACTTGGTTGGGGAAATCCGACCGGCCCGTGGCTACTATCTTGGCACCAGCTTGGGTCGCCTCCCAGGGCCAGATTTCGGGGACAGGATTGGCGGTGGCAAACACGATGGCATCGTCGGCCATGGAGGCGACCATGTCCTTGGTGAGCACGCCCGGGCCGGGTCTTGAGGCGGCAATGACCACGTCCGCCCCCTCCATGGCCTCTCTGTCGCCCCCCTCCCTGCCCTCCAGGTTGGAGCGAAGGGCCATGTTCCATTTCTCATGGTATTCCTCCTCCAGTTCTTTTCGCGATGGCCCCAGGATCCCATGCGAGTCGGTCATGACTATCTTGCGGATGTCCACGCCGGCGGTGATGATCAGCCTGGAAATGGCTATGTTGGCGGCACCCGCCCCGATCATGGCTATATGCACCTCGTCGATGCGCTTGCCCACCAGCTTCAACGAGTTGATGAGCGCGGCCAGGACAATGGTGGCCGTGCCCTGCTGATCGTCGTGCCAAACCGGGATCTCCATCTCCTGCCTCAGCCGGTCAAGGACATGGAAGCACTTGGGCTGGGAGATGTCCTCAAGATTGATGCCTCCGAAGGAGGGGGAGAGGAGCTTAACGGTGCGAACGATCTCCTCTTGGTCCTTGGTTCCCAAGCAGATGGGCACTGCGTCCACGCCCCCCAGGTACTTGAAGAGCATGGCCTTGCCCTCCATCACTGGAAGGCCGGCCAATGGCCCGATGTCCCCCAGACCGAGCACCCTGGTGCCATCGGTGACGACCGCCACGGTGTTCCATTTGTTGGTGAGCTCATAGGCCAGGGAAGGATCCTTGGCTATGGCCTTGCAGGGCTCGGCCACGCCCGGTGTGTACCAGATGGCGAAGTCGGACACGTCCCTCACAGGACATTTGGCCACGGTGCCGATCTTGCCTCCGTAGAATGCATGCATGGCATTAGCGATCCGGGATGGCTCGTTCGCTTTCCTCAGCCTTTCCTCTTCCTCCTTCGTCGATGGCAACTCGACGTCGGGCCGTTTCGGGAAGATCGTGGCTCCCATGGTGCCACCGGCCGATATACGTACTATTCTATTCCAGGCGTCGTATATAACGATTGAGTGTGGCCGCCTGGCCATGGGCTCTGCGCCTCGATACCACGGCTCATTCTGTCAATGTCCTTGGCCTGCTTTGAATGTCGAGCCAGGGGCCCTGATGTATTCTTGGATCTAATAATATAATATTAATTATAATTAATTATAATTTATAAAACTTTCTCAAGGCTCGGCAGTGGGATTGATATCGAGGACGCGCCTTAGGATAGGGAGGATGACCCGAGTAGTGATCTTGGACGGCTACATCGATGAGCCTGCCTCCCTGGGCGTCCCACCCTATAGCTCGCCGCTGGTGCGCGCTGCGTCCGGTGCCGCCATGTCCGCGGGGGCGGAGGTCGAGGTGGTGACCATCGACCAGGCGCGCCAAGGCGGAATCCCGGCGTGCGATGTCCTGGCCATGCTAGGAGGTAGCGCCGTTCCAGGAAGGTACCTGAGGGCCGCGCCCGCCTCCGGGAGGGAGATCGTGGGCATCGCGTCCAGCTTCCAGGGGGTAAAGCTCTTGGGAGGGCCAGCCGCCTTGGAGGCGGGCCTGGACCGAAGCCTTTTCCAATTCACCTCCAGGAAGGACCCAGCGGCAATGCTCTACGACCTGCTCTCCGGAGAGGAGCCGAGGGAGCGCTGGCGCACCGGGGAGGAATGGGAGAGATGGTTGCTGCTCGGGGCCTCCGCGATTACCGGCCACCCTGACTTCCCCCAGCCTCTCACCGCTGAGGTGGAGACGTACCGGGGCTGCGTCCGCTATGCCAGCGGGGGTTGCTCATTCTGCGTCGAGCCGTTGAAGGGCAAGCCCGCGCACCGGCTTCCGAGAAACATCATCGCCGAGGTTAGGGAGCTGCATCGCTTGGGCGTGCGCAACTTCCGCCTGGGTGCGCAGACCTGCTTCGTGTCCTACATGGCCAAGGGCAAGGGGGAGACCCCGACCCCCGACCCGGAGGCCATTGAGGAGCTCCTGTCCGGGATAGACGCCCTGGGCGTGGACGTGCTCCACCTGGACAATGCCAACCCGGCGGTGATCGCTAGCCACCCAGAGCAGTCCATGGAGGTGCTGCGCAGCATCGCTCGCCACTGCACCAGCGGCAACGTGCTCGCGCTCGGGCTGGAGAGCGCCGACCCCCGAGTCGCCGAGGCCAACAACCTCAACTCCACGCCGGAGCAGGCCTTGGAGGCCATCCGGCTCATCAACCAGGTCGGCCGGGAGAGAGGGCCAACCGGCCTCCCCATGCTCCTGCCTGGCCTGAACTTCATAGTCGGGTTGGACGGCGAGTCGCAGGACACCCTCAGATTGAACCTGGAGTTCTTGAGGTCGGTGAGGGGACAGGGGCTATGGCTGCGCAGGATTAATATCCGCCAGGTCAGCCCCATCCGCCGAGAGTTCCGGGGCGGGGCCGGGCACTCGCAGTTCCTGCGCTTCAAGGAGACAGTGCGGGCGGAGATCGACCGCCCCCTGCTGCGCGAGATCCTCCCCATAGGCACCAGGCTCACGCGGGTCTACACCGAGCTTCGCGAGGGCAACCGGACCTTCGGCAGGCAGGTGGGGACATATCCCATCCTGGTGGGCTTCAACTACCCCCTCCAGCTGGGAATGTTCGTGGACTGCATGGTGGTGGACTGGGGGGCGCGAAGCGTCACCGCGGTGGAGCATCCCTTGGACGTGAACAGCTGTCCCTTGGCGGCGCTGTCCTCACTCCCCTCGGTGGGGGGTAAGAGGGCGGTGCGCATCCTGAGAGGGCGGCCATATTCCTCCTTGCAGGAGCTCGCCGGACGGCTGGACGAACCCAAGGTGGCCGAGGTGATCGCGCCCTTCATAGGGCTGGGCGGCAAGGGGGAGGCTTTTATCGCCCAAGGGCGTTAGCTTCGGCGATGGAGGCAAGGGAGTTCGCCCGCTACCCTTTCCTGGGCGGGGCGTCGTCCTGGGTTAAGCAGGAGGGGGTGGAGCTGGAGGACCTGCTCACGCACAGCGCCTTCCAGCAAGCGCGGATGCGCGGCAAGAAGCGCGTCCTGGACTCCATAGAGGCCGCCAAGGTGGGCGACAGCCCCATGGCCACGGAGGAGGATCGCCTGCTGGAGGTGCTCAGCTATCCCCTGGCGCGCATCCTGGTGTCCTGCGTGGGCGACGGGTTCCTGGTGCGCCGTTATGCGCTGGCGGAGGCCAAGACGGCCTACGACCGCATGCAGACCGAGCGCCTGGACCTGCTCATGGAGATCGCCCAGGAGCTGGGGGTCCAAGCTACCTTGGTGGACGATGCGCCCAGCATGCACTTCTCCGACTTCCTGCGCTTCACGTCAGCGATGCGGGACAAGAGGTGGAAGCTGGTCAACACCGAGGTCAGGAGGGGCATGGTCTCCCTGCCCAAGGTCAGCTTCGCCAGGGTCCTGGAGCAGGCGCTCTACGAGAAGATCGAGGACGAGCTTCCCCTTCCCGTGGCCAAGTGGATGGTGGAGGCGCTCCGCCCCGACGTGATGGAGCTCAAGCGCTTGGCGGAGGAGATGAAGGACCGCTACCAGGCCGAGGAGCTGGGCGAGGTGGACGTGGACAGCTTCCCGCCCTGCATGAAGCGGTTGGTGGCCATGGCCCAGGCCGGCGAGAACATATCCCACCCGGGAAGGTTCGCCCTGACCTCCTTCCTCTTCAACATCGGACTGAGCCGGGAGGAGATCCTCAAGGTGTTCTCCGGCTCTCCGGACTTCGACGCCTCCAAGACCAAGTACCAGATAGACCACATCACCGGGGAGATCTCAGGGACGACCTACACTCCCCCGGAGTGCTCCACCATGAGGACCAATGCGGTGTGCTTCAACGCCGACGACCTTTGCATGGTGGACTGGGTGAAGCATCCCCTGATCTACTACCGTTACAAGGTGCGCAAGAAGAGGCGACAGGCGACCGGGGCTAGGCCTCGGCCGGAGGGGCAGCAGGTCCAGAAAGAGGAGTCCAAATGATATCGGTTGTGCAAGCCGATATCCTCGCATTCATCTCGCGTTCAAGGAGTTTTCGGGCAATCTCATAAATAGGTGCTCCGCGATGCTTCGAGGGACGGTGTCGACGTAAGCTCGAAGATTAGCTGACCGTCATGATTTTATAGCGCAAAACCCGCTAGGAAACGTTTTTATAGCGCAAATTAAAAAAAATGCTTCTATTTTTATAGCGTGCCCATGCTAATTGTTCTCAATCCCCGGTTGTGCGCAAGCGGGGACCGTGCAGGAGGCAGTTTGCAATGGAGGGTGAAGATAGGGGACCCCCTCCATCGGAGGAGCGGCCTCCGAGCGCGACGAGCAGGACCTTGGTCATCATCGTGGCCGTAGTCATCGTCCTAGCCGTGGTGCTCGGCGCCGTCTACTTCCTTGGTTGGGGTCAAGGAAATAACAAACCTGTGGCTCGCATCTCAGCGAGCGCCGACTTCGTGGCCTTGGGGACGAGCGTGGTGCTAAACGGCTCTGCCAGCTCAGATGCCGATGGCTCCATACAGAGCTATCAATGGCATCTTGGCAACGGCGTGGTCCTGAACACGACCACGGACCGGGTGTCGTACACCTACCCGTTCCCAGGTAAGTATCTGATAGTGCTTTACGTGGAGGATGACAACGGCGAGAGGTCCGGGTCGTGGGACGACCTGCTCAGCGTGGAGGTCACCAACCCGCCCAACCCGGACGAGCCTGACAACGATACAGTTCCCTTCGCCCTGGCGGCGGCGGACAGGTACGTGATATCGTCTGGAGACCTGGTCAGCTTCGATTCCGGGGCCTCCCAGGGATGGAGCGTGGAGGATGACGGAGCGGGAGGCTATGCGCCGGTGAGGGACAGCGCCTTCGTCTCGGGGTTCGACTGGTACTTCGGGGATGGTTCGGCCGTGGTTTCTGGAGACTACGAACAGGCGAAGGCCGTGAACCATACCTACTCGGGAAAGGAGCTGCTCTTCGGGGCCTACGTGCTGGTCACGAGCGTCCATGGGGCCATGCAGAGATACTATCTGACCGTGGCCGCGCCGCCCACTAGCGGCACAGGCGCGCTGGAGAACCCGGACGTGATCGTGGAGGTCAATATCAGCGAGCCCGAGTCACTGGATCCCGCCTATGATTATGAGACCGCGGGAGGGGAGGTGCTGCAGAACGTCTACGAGACGCTTATCTGGTACGACGAGGCCAGCGCCAACGACCTGGTTCCCATGCTCGCCACCAACGTGCCCACCAAGGAGAACGGGGGGGTCTCGGCGGACGGATTGGAGTACACCTTCCATCTCAAGCAGGGGGTGCACTTCCATCATACCGATGGCGTGGACTGGGGCACCATGACCGCTGAGGACGTGGAATATTCCATCGAGCGGGTGATCAGCATGAACGACGGATGGAGCCCGGCCTGGATGCTGGGACAGGTCATGATCCCCAACTATTACGACTACGCCGTTCCGCCCTCCGACCTCATCAACGACACCGTGGAGGTCGTGGACGACTACACGCTCGTGCTGCATCTGGCCGTGGAGTACCCAGCCTTCATCAAGGTGCTGACCTTCACCGTCGGCTCGATAATCTGCAAGGACTTCGTGGAGGCCCACGGGGGCGTGGTCAGGGGCGAGGCTTTCAACGAGTACCTGAACACCCACGAGTGCGGGACCGGGCCCTATTCCTTGAAGGAGTGGGTCTACAACCAGTACTGGATGCTGGAGAGGTTCGAGGACTACCACCGCGGGCCTGCGCCGATGAAGTACGTGCTCTACCGCAAGGTGGAGGACGTGGGAACACGGGAGATGATCCTCTTCTCCGGCCAGGCGGACATATGCTACATCCCGCGCCAGCACATCGCCGATGTGAGGGGGAAGGAGGACATCCTCAGGATCGTGGAGGGGCACCCGACCTTCAACATCGACTTCGTGGGGTTCAACCAGAACATACCGCACAGCTCGACCATCGACCAGGGTAACATCACCTCCTGGTTCTTCCAGGACGAGAACGTGCGGCGGGCGTTCGTGCACTCCTTCGATACCGAGACCTTCATCGAGGAGATATTGGCAGGGACGGGGATAACCCCCAACGGCATCATCCCGCAAGGTATGTTCGGCTACAACGCCAGCGTGCCCACCTACCAGTTCGACCTGGAGCTGTCGGCGCATTACCTGCGCATGGCCATCAACAACGTCACGGGCAAGAGCTGGGCCGATCAGGGCTTCAGCATCACCCTGTTCTACAACGCGGGGAACAGCGACAGGGAGGCGGCCTGCGCCATCATGGCCGACGGCATGGAGAAGCTGACCACGCTGGGCCTGGTGAACGGCACCATCAACGTCGATGTTCAGGGCCTGGACTGGGCCGGGGCCTACCTCCCCGCGGTCAGGGGCAGGCTGCTGCCCATATTCTTCTTGGGATGGGGGCCCGACTACCCCGACCCGGACGACTATGCGCAGCCGTTCTACCATGAGCGCGGGACCTACGCGGTGAGGATCAGCCTCAACGACCACAACCTCACGACCATGGTGGACGAGGCGGCCTACGACCCTGAGGAGGCCGTCAGGCTGGACATCTACTCGGAGATGAGCTGGTACGTGTACGAGCACGCCTACTTCCTCTGGCTGAGCCAGACCACCAACTTCCACGTGGAGAGGAAGTGGATCAGCGGCTGGTACTTCAACCCCATGTACGCCCATGACTACTTCTACGTCCTGAGCAAGGGCTAGGGTCACCGCTTTCCTCAAACCCCTTCCTTTCTATTTTTTACGGGTCACTTCAGCGAGCGCCATGTCCCATAGGCCCGCTGCACGGCGGTGAGGTTGCCGACCACGGCGAACCACAGCATCATGAGCTCGAAGGCGGTCAGGCTGACCGGGCCCAGGTCGATGCTCACTATGTCGAACAGGTAGAGCACCGCTTGCGCCAGGCAGGCCGCGACCATGAGCACCAGGCGGTCGGCCCGCCCCAGCAGGCCGGCGTAATGCCTTCCGGCGCCCACCGCCTGCGCCTGCGTCCCCATATAGGACGTCAGCAGCACCCCGATCAATGCCAACATGCCCAGGTAGGGGTCGCACCAGGCGCTGAAGGCCACGGCTCCGATCATGAGCACGTCCGCATAGCGGTCGATGACATGGTCGATGAAGTCCCCGCGCCGGCCGGACTTCCCGGCGAGCCGGGCCACCTTCCCATCGAGGGCGTCAAGGAAACCGCTCGCAAGTATCACCGCCGCGGCCAAGATGAGGAGCGCGAAGGTATAGAGATCGAAGGACAGGTAGACCAGGGCCCCGGCCAGCCCCGCCAGTAGGAGCGAGATCAGGGAGATGACGTTGGGGTCGACCCGGATGAAGGCACGGGCCGCGGGCTCCAATATGAAGTCCACGCTCTTGCGCTTGGAGTCTAGTACCAATCCAACACTTCCTCGCTCCAGTCGATATGGCCCACTTCGTACTTTTCCCTTTCCCCGGCCAGTATCTCCTCCACAGCGTCCGCCACGCCTTGGACGGTGAGGGCCGTGGTGTCCACCTCGAGGACCTCCCGGCCGGTCTCCAGCGCCTCCACCAGGATGACGTCCAGGGCCTCGGCCTCGAGGTTCTCC
>JALOTM010000210.1 GCA_025457905.1 Methanomassiliicoccales archaeon | reverse complement strand
AAATCGGCGGTGAGGCCGCCCATGAAGGCCGCGTCGAAGTACTCGTACCCCTCGAACGGGGCCCCGATGCCGAAGTCCACCTCGCCCAGGGAGTTGGTGGCCTGCTTGACGATCATGTTGTCCATGGTGTCGCCCACGACCAAGGACGTGGAGATGATGGCCGTGCCCACCATCAGCCCCCCCACAACGAGGGCGGTGGTCCACTTGCGCCTGGCGACGTTGCGCACGGCCATGGTGATGAGCAGGCGATGCCGGCGCGCGTCCAACAGGACCATGGAAATGACTATGAGGATGGAGAGGAGCAGCGCGACGAACCCCTCCAGGAAGAGGAAGCAGAGGGCGATGGCCACGATGCCGAGCAACGGCGCCGCCAGGCCTGACAGTCTTGACACCCGGTCACCCCAGCCGACGGATCTCTTGCGCTACCTTCTGGATGCTGCCGTTCTCGTCCACGATGACCCCGTCCCGCATGTGCACGACGCGGTCGCACACCGCGCCCACCTCAGGGTCGTGGGTGACAATGATGAAGGTCTCCTTCCGCTCCTTGTTCAGCTTCCTCATCAAGCAAACGACCTCATCGGCCGTCTTCTTGTCCAGGTTGCCGGTGGGCTCGTCCGCCCAGATGAGCGCCGGGTCGTTGACCAGGGCCCGGGCGATGGTCACCCTCTGGCGCTCCCCCCCGGACAGCGAGGCGGGGCGCATGGTCATGCGGTCCTTGAGGCCTACGGCCTTGAGCAGCTCCTGCGCGCGGCCCCTGGCCTCCTTGGAGGACTCGTCCGTGAGGAGCAGCGGCAGCTCGACGTTCTCCTCGGCGGTGAGGACGGGGAGCAGGTTGAAGAATTGGAACACGAAGCCCATGCGCATGGCCCTAAAGACGGTCTTGGAGTCATCGTCCATGGCGGTGAGCTCACGGTCCTCCACGAATACCTTGCCGGAGGTGACCTCGTCGATGCCAGAGAGGCAGTTGAGCAGCGTGGTCTTCCCGCAGCCAGAGGGTCCCATGATGGCCACCATCTCGCCGCTCTCCACGGTGAGGTTGATATTCTTCAATGCCTCGACCCTGATGTCGCCGGTGACATAGGTCTTGCACACGTCCTCAGTCCTTATGATGGTGGCCATATCCCTCACAGCCCAGAATCGCAGAATATGCTCTCTTAGGGGGCGGTCAGCACTGTATAGCTATATTAGCTTAGGGTAGCAAGCATCAATGGGAAAGGTAAGAAAAATCAAGGGAAGGGGTTTGCTACGGCTGGCTCAGCCGGTCGAGGGAGGGCTGGAGGTCTTCTCCTTGCGGGTGATGTCCGCTATCTTCTCCATCTCCTTGGTCTCCTGCTCCATGACCTCCTCCAGGGACCGGAGGTCGCGGCGCAGCTCCTCGGGCTTGGGTATGGGGCCGAGGATGTCGTCGGCGCGCCCGACCACCTTCTCCACCTCGTCCACCTTGGAGATCTCCCTCTCCGGGACGGTCCTCCCGGTGCCGAGATACTCGGAGACGCCCTCCACCAGCTTGGTGAGCTCGAAGGGCAGCACATACTTCGTGGACGGGCTCATGCCCAGGGCCTTGAAGGCGTCCAGGGACAGCACGGTGAGGGCCTTGGAGTCCAGGGGGCTGGCCCCGACCGCCAGGATGCGCAGCTTCTGCGCGTCTCCTTGGGCCTGCAGGATGATGGCCATCCTCTCTCCCTCCGCCTCCAGGATCTTGGACTGGCGCAATCCTTCGGCCTGCAGGATGCGCGCCCTCTTGGTGCCCTCCGCGGTCAGGATGGCGGCCTTCTTCTCGCCGTCCGCCTTGAGGATGGCGGCGCGCCTCAGCCTCTCGGAGGAGGTCTGTTCCTCCATGGCCATCTTGACCTTGGGCGCCGGGTCCACCTCGCGTATCTCCACGGCCTCCACCTTCACGCCCCACTTGTCCGTGGCCTCGTCCAGCACGTCCCGCAGGTGCACGTTGATGCGCTCGCGGTTGGAGAGGATCTCGTCCAGCTCCATGTCGCCGATGATGGAACGGAGCGTGGTCTGCGCCAGGTACACCGTGGCCGCCCGGTAGTTCTGCACCTCGAAGAACGCCTTCTTGGGGTCTATCACCTTGGTGTAGATGATGGCGTCCACGTTTGTGGGCGAGTTGTCCTTGGTGATGACCTCCTGCCTGGGCACGTCCAGCACCTGCGTCCTCAGGTCCAGCTTGACCACCTCGCTGATGAGCGGGGTGACGTAGTTGAAACCTGAGTTCAGGATGCGCACGAACCTTCCCAGCCTCATGTACACGCCCTGCTCATAAGGCCTGATGATACGGATGCCGCTCGACAGTATGAGCAGCACCACGATGATAGCGATCATCAACAAGCCCACGACTACTACATCGACCATTTTTTGACCTCCTCAGATTCCGAGGGCGAGATCACTCCTGGATCTCCTCCACTTTGACATGGACCCCCTCGCTGCTCTTGACGATTACCTTCCTTCCTTCCTCGATTCGGCTGCTGGCGGTCGCGCTCCAGGTGTCGTGCGCGATCCTGACCTTGCCGGCCAGGCTGTGCGGCTCGATGGCCTTGGTGACCGTGCCCTTCTGGCCCACCAGGGACGTGGCCACCGTGGTCTCCGGAGGTGCCGGAGGGGCCAGCCTCTGGTAGAGCTTGATGGTCACATAGGTCATGGGGGCGAAAAGCACCACCGCTATGACCGGCGACCAGACCGAGAACAGCAGTCCTGGAATCAGCATCCCCAAGAGCCCGATGATTATCAGTATGGTGGCGGGCACCAGGAGGAACGCGCCCGGCGAGACTGCCTCTATCAGCAGTAGCACCACGCCGGCCAGCACGAGGGCGATCCCAACCTCGACTTCGG
>JALOTM010000209.1 GCA_025457905.1 Methanomassiliicoccales archaeon | reverse complement strand
GTCCCTCGGCTGCCCCACGGAGCCGGGGTTGACCAGCACGCCCTCCGGGACCCTCTTCACGTAGGGGACGTGGGTATGACCGCTGATGACCATCTGGGCCTTGGCCAGGGCCAGCAGCTCCGGGCCGGCGTCCTCCTCGTACACATACTCGTCGTCCTTGCGCACCGAGCCGTGGAACATGGCCGCCGGGACCCCGGCCAGGTTGAGGGTGGCCCGGGGCTTGAGCTTCCGGATATAGCCCATCCCGGCGTCCGAGATCCTCTTGGCCGTCCAGTAGATGGCGCTCGCCGCCAATGGGTTCATCCCCGACACGTCCAGGGCGATGACCGCCCGCTCGTGGTTGCCGGCGATGCAGATGGCCCGGCGCTCCTTCAACAGCTCGATGCACTCGTTGGGGTAGGCGCCGTAGCCGACCAGGTCCCCGGCGCACAGTACGACGTCCGCGCCCTGCTCGTCCACGTCCCCCAGGACGGCGGTCAGCGCATGCACGTTGGAATGCACGTCGGACATGATGGCGTAGCGCACGCGACCCTCTCCCTCCTAGACATACAAGAACCTGTCGATGAAAGCCCTCACCGCCCTCGGGATGCGCTCGGCCACGTCCGTGGCCAGGAATCCGTAGCCCATCTCCTGCAGTGCCATGTCCCCGGCGGTGCCGCTCACGAAGGCGGCCAGGCGGGCGGCGTCGAAGGGCGCCAGGCCCCTGGCCAGCAGCCCGGTGGCGATGCCCGCGAGCACGTCCCCGGTGCCGCCGACGGTCATGCCGGCGTTGCCGGTGCGGTTGAACTTGACGCGGTCGGCGCAGGCGATCACGTCCACCCTGCCCTTGAGCAGCACGGTCATCCCCGTGGCCTTGGCCAGCTCCATGGCCAGCGGGGCCTTGGCCTCGGGGTCCTTGGGCAGCGGGATGCCGGTCAGGCGCTTGAACTCGCCGGCGTGGGGAGTGAGGATGCCCCTCTTGCCCTTGAGCACGGACATCTCCTTGGAGACGGCCTGCACGGCGTCGGCGTCGATGACCAGGGGCTTGTCGCACCTGACGATGATGTCGCGCACCGCCTCCATGGCCTCCTTGTCCTCCCCCAGGCCGGGGCCGATGAGCATGGCGTCCGACCAGGGAAGCAGGTCCTCCACCTCGCGCACGTCCTTCTTGTTGAGGTGGCTCCTGCCGGACAGCTCGTGCACTATGAAGTTGGGTGAGTAGGAGGCCACCGGGACGAAGGCCCTCTCGGGCACCGCGATGCGCACCAGGTCCACCTTGATTCGGTAGGCGCCCATGGCCGCCAGGGCCGGGGCGCCGGTGAAGGGCCCCCCGCCCACGATGAGCACCCGGCCGTTGTCGCCCTTGTGGGACTCGGGCGCGGGCAAGGGATAGTAGGCGAACTCCCCCGGGCCCACGAACTGCGCCGCCTCGGTCGGGATGCCTATGTCCTTGACCACGATGTCGCCGGAGTTGGCCTCGGTCATGCCCTCCTTGACGTCATGGAAGGTGACGGTGAGGTCGGGATGCACCATCATGTCCCCGCCGAAACCGGAGGGGACGTCCACGGAGACCACCTCGGCCCCGGACTCGTTGATGCGGTCGATGAGCTTCGAATAGGGCTCCTGGATGCGCCCGGAGACGCCGGTCCCCAGCACGGCGTCCACGATGACGTCGTAGCCGGACAGGTCCGCGCCCTCCGCCTGCACCACCAGGTCCTTCACCGCCTCGAACGCGTCCCTAGCGATGTCCGAGTGGATGCGCTCGATGGGCTTGGCCACCAGGATGGAGACGCGGTTGCGGTCCTTCAGGTGGCGGGCGGCCACGAAGCCGTCGCCCCCGTTGTTGCCGGGGCCGCACACCACGGCGATGCGCCTCTTGGCCCCGTACCGCTCGGAGACCACTTCGGCGACCGCCCTGCCGGCGTTCTCCATGAGGAAGCCGGCCGGGACGCCCAAGTGCTCGGCGTTGATGTCGAGGACCGCGAATTCCTTGACTGGAAGCATGTGGCTCTCATGCTCCAGGATACGAATAATCCTTTCCTTCGGGAATACCATTTTATTTCTGGGCCCCTATCTCGGCCTGGGAAGATAAGTGTCCGACATCCGAAGATTGGTCCTGGACGTCCTCAAGCCGCACCACCCCAACATCGTGGAGCTCTCCCGCCGCCTCAGCGTCCTGGAGGGCGTTTCAGGGGTCAACTGCACCCTGGAGGAGGTGGACCAGGAGACCGAGAGCATCAAGATCACCATCGAGGGCAACGCCATCGACTTCGAGGCCGTGGAGAACGCCATCTCCGAGTCCGGGGCGGTGATCCATTCCGTGGACAGCGTGTCCGCCGGGAAGAAGCTGGTGGAAGAGGTGGAGACGCCTCAGGACCGCTGATATCGGACCAGGCGCTCCCCGACCTTGAGGAGCAGGAGGGTCTTGGGCATGTTCTTCTCCACCATCACCCTCCCCTTGCGCTCGTACCATCTTCCAGGGTAGGCCTTGTCGGCCTCCACCGTGTGCTCCAGGCCCAGGCTCTGGCAGGCCTTGGAGATCATCTCGGTGGTGGGGGAGGGCACGGCCAGCTCCTTCCTCACCTTGCGCCCCTGGGCGCGGGTGAGGCTGATGTCAAAATACTCGGGCCACAGGGCCCAGGCCTTCTCCTCGTCCATGCCCACCACCTTATGGCACTAGGCGGGCGATGCCGCTCACTTCACCAGCACTGCGTCGACCGCCCCGTCCTGCCCGGGACGGGAGGTCACCTTGGCCAGGCCGAGCTCGGTCTGGATGATGGCGCCCTTGTTGATGATGTTGCGCTGCACGTAGTTGGGGTTGGCGGAGTTCTCCTTCACGGTGAGGATCTTGACCTTCTGGGTCTTCT
>JALOTM010000208.1 GCA_025457905.1 Methanomassiliicoccales archaeon | reverse complement strand
GCCGCCACCGAGCCATCGAAGTCGCTGAGCATGGGGAAGTCCAGGCGCATCTGCTCCTTCCAGGCGGCGTTGGACATGGGGCTGTTGGTGTCGCAGGCGGAGAGCCGCACCCCCGCCTTCTCGAAGTCGCCCATCATGTCCCTGAAGGTGGCCATCTCCACCGCGCACATCATCCCCCAGACCGAGGGGAAGAAGATGATGACCAGGGGCCTGTCCCGGACCGCGTGGCTGAGGCGGAAGGGGTTGCCGATCTCATCGGGTATCTCGAAGTCGGGGACTACCGCCCCCGGGCGGATGGTGGAAGAGTCCATTGTCGAGTGAAATATCCCTCAACAGTCTTAATCGTTCCATCGGGGGGAAAGAAGGAATATACCGCCGTCCCATTCCCTGGAGGAGCATCCATGTCTGCATTGAAGAGGGCGGCGGGGATCGCCGTGAACGATGTGCTGGGCGTGCAGCCGGGGGAGGAGGTCCTCATAGTCACCAACTTCGAGGGGGACGTACTGCCCATCGCCCGGGCCGTCTACGAGGCGTCCCTGGAGGCCCAGGCCAAGGCGGTCATCGCCATCCAGCCCCGCAAGAGCCAGTACGACTACGCGGAACGCCTCGTTCTGGAGGCCATCAAGGCGGCTCCGGACGTGATCGTGGCCCTCTCCGACCATAAGATAGGCAAGGACCCCTACGGCCTCCAGGTCGGATACGTGGGGCGGGACGGCAAGAGGCACAACCACATCTACGACCTGGTACTGGAGGGTGACAAGCGTTGCCGCAGCTTCTGGTCCCCCGGGGCCAACGTGCCTATGTTCGAGCGCTGCGTGGCCGTGGACTACGAGGCCATGAGGTCCCTGGCGGCCAGGCTCAAGGCCATCCTGGACGATGGCAAGGAGGTGCACGTGACCTCGCCCGCGGGGACGGACATGAGGTTCTCCATCGAAGGCCGCAAGGGCCAGGTGGACGACGGCAACTTCCGCCGCCCCGGCACTGGAGGCAATCTGCCCTGCGGCGAGACCTACATCTCGCCCAAGAACCGCAGCGCGGAAGGCGTCATCGTCTTCGACGGGACCCTGGACCTGGTCCCCGAGGCGGTCATCCCCAAGACACCGGTCAAGGTGGTGTACAAAGGGGGCTTCATCACCGATGTCCTGGGAGGGGAGGAGGCGAAGATGCTGCTGCAGGTGATAGAGAAGGGGGAGTCCATGGCCAGGGAGCTGGGGAAGAAGGAGGAGGAGCGTAACGCCCGGGCCCTCGGCGAGCTGGGCATAGGCATCAACTACTCCGCGAAGATGACCTGCAACATGCTCGAGGACGAGAAGGTGGGCCGCACGGTGCACTTCGCCATCGGCATGAACCTGGACAACGACGCGCACGCCCTGATCCACCAGGACTGCCTGGTCCTCAACCCCTCGGTGTACGTGGACGGCAAGCAGATCATGAGGGACGGGGACATGGTCATCAAAGACAACCCAAAGGAATCGCCCCTAAAGCTTAACTAAGGAAAGCTGGAATGTGAGTCGGATGACCCTCAAGGGCAGCCCGCAGGTCCTGGGCACATCAGAAGCTCTGGAGCGGTACGGCTCCCGCCCCGACGGCCTGAGCCGGGGAGAGGCCGAGGAACGTCTAGCCCGCTACGGGCCCAATGCCCTCCAGGAGGAGAGGCCCTCTCGCCTGAGGCTCTTCCTAGGGCAGTTCAGGAACGTGCTGGTCTACATCCTCATCGCCGCGGCCGTGCTGACCCTGGTCATCGGCGATGGCAAGGACTTCGTCATCATCGTCGTCCTGATCCTCTTCAACAGCATCATCGGCTTCTGGCAGGAGCTGAAGGCGGAGGCCTCGATACAGGCATTGCAGAAGCTCACGGAGACCAGGACCAGGGTGCTCAGGGGCGGGGCCGAGGAGGAGGTCCCCTCCACCGACCTGGTGCCCGGGGACGTGATACTGCTGGGCGAAGGGGACCTGGTGAGCGCGGACGCCCGCCTGCTGGAGTCCTCGGGGCTCATGGTGGACGAGTCCTCCATCACCGGCGAATCGCTGCCTGTGACGAAGGAGGCAGGGGCGCAGGTGGCGGCCACGGCCATGCCCTACGAGCTCACCAACAGCCTAATCTCCGGCACCGTCGTGACCCGGGGCTCTGGGAGGGCCCTGGTGACGGCCACCGGGGCGGACACGTACATAGCCGCGCTCGCGGAGAAAGCCAAGGAGGCCAGCCCCGAGAGCCCCTTGACCCGTGCGCTGGCCATCTTCTCCCGTCGCTATGTGCTGCTCATCCTCGTGGTCATCGCCGGGCTCGGGGCGCTGGCCCTGGCCCAGGGCCGTGAGCCGGTGGACGTGGCCTACCTGCTGGTGGCGCAGCTGGTCTCTGCGGTGCCCGAGGGCCTGCCCCTGGTGATCACCCTGGTGACCGTGATCGGGGCCATGGCCCTCAGCAAGAGGAGGACCCTGACCCGATACCTGCCGGCGGTGGAGACCCTGGGCTCGGCCACCGTGGTGGCCTCGGACAAAACCGGGACGATCACCGAGGGAAGGCTCACGGTGTCAGGGTCGTTCGCCTTGGAGGAGCGAGGGCTAAGGCTCTGTGCCGCCCTCTGCAACGACGCCAAGAACGGCAAGGGGGACGGTGTGGACGTGGCCATCGCCTCCTGGTGCGGCCAGGCTTACGAGGAGGAGAGGGCGAGCAATCCCCGCCTCTGGTCTCACCCCTTCGACACCGAGCTCCGCATGATGGCCTCATTCAACCGCACCTCCGAGGGCGAGAGTCTGTTCGTCAAGGGGGCGTACGAGGCCCTAAGGGCCCTGGCGACGAACCTTGAGGAGTTCCCGCGGCTGGAGGGGGAACTTGACGCTCTGGCG
>JALOTM010000207.1 GCA_025457905.1 Methanomassiliicoccales archaeon | reverse complement strand
CTGGTCATCAAGATGCAGAAGTCGCCCTATGACATCGCCCACGCCCACACCGAGGTGGTCTCCGGGCCCCAGGTGGAGTACTCCGGACCGTACCTGGCGGTGGTGGAGCTGGCGCACTGGCTGGAGCTGGGCGTGCTCCTGTGGTTCATGGCCGCCTTCTGGTACGACCCCGACCCGGCGGTCTCCATGCTGGGGAAGGCCGTCCTCGTCCTGGTGGCGGTGTTCGTGGTGGTGCTCATCGACAACTCCACCACCAGGCTCACCCGCGGAAGGATGGTGTCCTTCGCCCTTTCGGCCGGAGTGGCCCTGGTGGCCGCCAACCTCATCCTCGTCCTGTACATACTCCCGGAGGTGGGCTGGTGAGCCGTCGTTCCCGCTCCCGTCCCCGCTCCCCTTGGATCCTTCATTTCGACACCGGCAGCTGCAACGGGTGCGACCTGGAGGTGTGGGCGCTGCTGACCCCGCGCTACGACGTGGAGCGCTTCGGCATCGTCAACAAGGCCAATCCCAAGCACGCCGACATCCTGCTGATCACCGGGCCCGTGACCAAGAAGTGCGAGGCCAGGCTGAGGGCCCTGTACGACCAGACGCCCGCGCCCAAGCTGGTGGTGGCCTGCGGCAACTGCGCCTCCACGGGGGCGCCGTTCCAGGACGCCTACAACCACTGCCACGGCGTGGATAGCGTCATACCCGTGGACGTGTACGTGCCGGGCTGCGCCTGCCGGCCCGAGGCGCTCATCGATGCGGTGGTGCTGGCGATCGAGAAATGGCGCTCTCTGGACCAAGGCTGGACCGAGAGGGAGAAGGAGAAGGGCCCAGAACTGGGCCACGAGGTGAGACCATGACCATGGAGCTATCGGAGCAGAAGAAGAAGGAGCTGGAGGAGATCGTGGACAAGATGAACCGAGAGGCGGAGATGGCCATCTACTATCAAGAGGGGACGGCGGAGCATGAGGAGCACCGCAAGATGCTCCTGGCCTACAAGGAGAGGGTGGAGAAGATGGACGAGCACGAGCGCACCTTCGTGGAGGCTGGCCTGCTGGACCGCAAGGACATCCACGACTTTTACTGGCCGGAGCTGGACTCCCAGGGCCAGCACCAGAGGGAGAAGAAGGCGCGGCTGGACTCCGAGGGCCGCACCTCCTCCGACGAGAACTACAGGATCGATGGTGTGAGATGAGCGTGGAGGAGGTGCGCAGGGAGCTGGCCGGAATCGGGCCCAAGGGGTCCGCCAGGCCCATCTCCGTCTTCCCGGTGGACAACGCCGACGGCACCCTGGACATGATCTACATGTTCCAGATCGGCCAGGAGGTCAGGCTGTGGCGCTTCGCCGTCCGGGAGGACCAGGAGCTCCCCTCCATCTCCGACCTTTACAAGGGCGCGCTGAACATGGAGCGCGAGGCCGTGGACCTCTTCGGCCTGAGGTTCGCCGGGGTCCAGGGCGGCCTCCTGCTGGGCCCGGACAGCCCGGTGAGGGCGCCATTGCGCAAGCCCCGAAAGAAGGTGACGGAGGCGGAGGCCAAGGAGGGAGGAGATGCCTAGGACCTCCACCATCCCCTTCGGCCCGCAGCACCCCTCCTTCCTCGAGCCGCTCCACCTCCGGGTGAGGCTGGAGGAGGAGAAGGTGGCCGGCGTGGACCTATCCTTGGGCTACAACCACCGCGGCATAGAGTACGCCATGGAGAAGGACTGGAAGCGGAACTTCTTCCTTTCCGAGAGGGTGTGCGGCATCTGCTCCTTCCACCACTCCACCACCTACGCCCAGGCCCTGGAGATGGTGACGGGGGTGCAGCCGACGGAGAGGGCCAGGCTGCTGCGCACCGTCCTGCTGGAAGTGCAGAGGGTCACCAGCCATACGCTGGCCCTGGGACACATCGCCGAGGCCATGGGCTACGAGAACCTGTTCATGCACTTCTTCCGGGAGCGGGAGGAGTACATGCGCATCGCCAACGAGATCTCCGGGAACCGGGTGCACTACTGCATGAACTGGCTGGGGGGAGTGCGGCGGGACATCTCCCCAGAGGCGGCCAGGGAAGTGTCCAGGAGGATGGAGGCATCCCTGCCCCGGCTCCGCGACCTGGCCGATGTCGTCCGCAAGGACAGCACTTGGCTGAAGCGCACCAAGGGCGTGGGAAGCCTCTCCAAGGCGCAGGCGGAGGACTGGGCCGTGGTGGGGCCGGTGGCCCGTGCCTCCGGGATTTCCTACGACGTGCGTCTGACCGGCAACGCCGCCTACTCCCTGGACGGGATCAAGTTCAAGCCTATCTGGCGCGAGGAGGGGGACTCGTGGGCGCGGTGCATGGTGCGCATGGACGAGACCCTGCAGTCGGTGGAGGTCTGCCTGCAGGCCCTCTCGCTGCTCAAGGAAGGCCCGGTCGCCTCCCCCTTCAAGGGCAACCCGTCGGGCGAGGGTTTCTCCCGCAACGAGGCCCCCCGCGGGGAGCTGATGTACTGGGTGAAGGCCAATGGCACCGCCGGCCTGGACCGTGTCCAGGTGCGCACGCCTGCCTTCGTGAACATACCCCCACTGGGGGAGATGCTGCAGGGGGAGCAGTTCGCCAACGTGCCGGTGATTGTGGTGAGCGTGGACCCCTGCATCTGCTGCACGGACCGGTGATGGCATGGGGATGATGAGGGCCTCCCTGCGCAACCTCTTCTCCCGGCCGTTCACCACCAAGTACCCCAAGGCCCCCGCGGACCTGCCTGCCGGGAACCGGGGCCACGTGGAATGGGACATGTCCAAGTGCATATTCTGCATGCTCTGCCAGAAGAACTGCCCCTCCCTGGCCATCAGGACGGACAAGGCGGCCAAGACCCAGTCCGTCACCAGGAACAGGTGCATGGCCTGCTCCCGGTGCGTGGAAGTGTGCCCGGTC
>JALOTM010000014.1 GCA_025457905.1 Methanomassiliicoccales archaeon | reverse complement strand
TGGCAGGCGGACAACAAGCTCCTGCTCATGATGTACAGCCAGAAGGAGCTCAGGGCCCTGGGCAGGCTGGTGGCCAACCACGAGGGCCTGGGCCTGGAGCAGCTCAAGGCCGCCTACGGGGCGGGGCTACATAGGGCCTTGGCCAGGCCGCCGCGCTGCAACGCCCCCGTCAACGTCCTGCAGCACTGCCTGGGCTACGTGAGCGACCGCCTGAGGAAGGAGGAGAGGGACTTCTTCCTGCGCCAGCTGGACATGTACCGGGACGCCAGGATACCGCTGAGCGTGTGCCTGGGGATCATGGGCTCCTGGGTGATAAGGTTCGAGGAGCCCTATCTATCGAGGCAGACGTTCTTCCTGCCCTTCCCCGAGGGCCTGCTCGAGGTGGGCGTGACCGACTCCTGCGAGTGGCGCGACCTATCCGACGGGGAGTAGGCATTTTCGCTGACCTGGCCTAAGCTTTTTAATGCGCCATCCCAATGCCCCTGCGGGTGCACCGGTGACCTCGCTTCGAGTTCTAGTGACCGACATCCTGCGCGAGCGGGATTTCAAGGTCACGGAGCAGGACGTGTACCTGCTGGCAAAAAAGGGTGATGTGGAGGTCGCCGTATGTCTGATCGGCGCGGGCGAGGAGAGGCTCCTCCCCGCGTTCCTGGACAGGTTCAAGAGGTTCAAGGGCAAGCGCCTGGTGGTGAGCATGGTGCCCGTCCCGGAGATACCCCCGGACAAGCTCGACCCCAACCTGGTCATCTGGGACCGGGAGGCCCTGGAGCACGAGATCGGCCGCACCCACCTGGAGAGGATGCTGGGGGACCGCGACCACGGATTGGTCGACGAGCTGGTGGCCGACGACTACCCCAAGATGATGACCCAGGCCGACCTGAGCAAGCTGGACGGTGCGGAGGTCGGGGAGCGGATCATCCGGCCGACCATCGACTCGCGTGACGTGAAGGAGATCGGCATGCGCACGGTTGGCGGCTACCGGCAGAGGCTGGAGCTCGTGCCCTACTACGTGATGGACTACACCTGCCCCCTCTACAGCGGGAAGGAGGTCGTGGGGGAGGAGAGCGGGCGGCTTGCGGTGAACGCGCTCACCAAGAAGGTCGAGCCCTGGAGCGACAAGCTGGAGGTCGTCTACAGCCTGGAGGCGGGGCACCGCAAGGCGGAGCCGGCCTTCGGGCGGGACGTGGCCGAGGAGCTGGCCCGGAAGGAGGTCCTGCGCCTGCACACCATGGAGAGGGAGGTGGTGCGGGACGAGGGGCACGTCACCATGACCGAGCGCCGTAAGGTCGCCCCCCGCCCCGACGACATCCACCTGGACGGGAAAGGCATCTTCTACCTGCCGGTGTGGTGCGTGGAGGGCATCCACGGCGTGATGATCATCAACGCCGGCACGGGGAAGATAGTCAGCGAGGACTTCTACCGGCTCTAGCCTCTAGCTCGTCCAGACGCTTCCTAATGTTGGTCCAATGCGACCCCTTCCAGTACGCCTTGCCGCAGGAGGCGCAGCGGTAGAACTCATCGTGCGAGTCCAACGCTCCCTTCGGAACCACGCCTTCCAGGCTCTCCTTGCCCACGACCTCCAGCGGGCCGTTGCAGGTGGTGCACCTCGTCATCTCTCCCTCGGCGCTCAGCCCCATCTCCGCCACCAGCTGCCCCAGCTGCTCGTCCAGGTCCTCGCTGCGCACGTGAACCGAACCGGGGGCGCCCCGAGCGGCCAGCTCCTGGTCGCGGGTGAGCAGCGTCCTGCCCTCCTCCTGGGCCCGGCGCAGCATCTCGCCGTCCGCGCGGTCCCTCTCGTACACGGTGTCGTACCCCATTATCCTGAGCCAGCGCGCCAGGGACCCGAGCATCCCGTCGGCGATGAACCTAGGCCGGGGGGACATCCCTCAGTACCTCGTACCTCAGTAGGATCCCGCTGCCCAGCACCTGCGACTCGGCGAGCCCGAGGTTGACGCAGCGCCCCTCCTCAAAGCCCTCGCCGTCCACGGGCGAGGGGGAGGTCCGGCCCCCCAGGACCATGGACCCGACGAAGACCAGGTACTCGTCCACCAGCCCCTCGTTGAAGAAGGACCAGATGGTCTCGCCCCCGCCCTCGACCATGAGCCTCCGCACGCCCCTCGTCTCCAGCTCCCGCATGAGGGCGTGCAGGTCGACCCGGTCCCGGCCCATGCGGACCACCTCCGCCCCCTCCCAGGTGCGGGCGCAGCCCTCGCAGGTGGCCACCAAGGTCCTCGCCCGGTCGTCCAGGACCTTCGCCCTCTCCGGCGTCCTTCCGTTCGAGTCCAGCACCACGCGCAGGGGGTTCCGGTCGCGGTCCAGCCCCCTCACGGTGAGATGGGGGTCGTCGGCGATGATGGTGTTCACCCCGACCAGGATGGCGTCGCTCTCCGTACGCAGCCTCCTGACCCTGTCCAGGTCCTCAGGCGAGGAGATCCTTACCTGCTTCCGCGCCTTCCCCGCGATCTTCCCGTCCGCGGTCATGGCGCAGTTGACGATGACGTGAGGCCTCATAGCACGCTTCCAGGGGAGGATATCGAGATAAAGGTTGCTGACGGCGGCGGAGAACCACCCGAGAACCCATAAGTACACGTTTCGCGCATTGCGAGGCGATGAACGGCATCGACATCATCGACATCAAGGAGAAGAACATCAAGGGCGCCTACGTCATCGACGGCTTCCCCTCCGTCGGGCTGGTCGGCTCCATCGTGGCCAACTACCTGGTCAGCTTCCTCAACCTGGAGCAGATCGCCGTGGTCGACTCCATCTACTTCCCCTCCATATCCTTGGTGCGCGAGGGCGTCCCCCTCAGCCCCGTCCGCGTCTACGGGGGGTCGCTCGGCACCAAGGGCCAGGAGAAGGTCGTGGTGTTCGTGTCCGAGTTCCAGCCCGCCCAGGACATCCTCAAGCCCCTGGCCATCACCATGATGGACTGGGTGGAGGACCACAAGTGCAAGATGGTCATCTCCCCCGAAGGTCTGCTGAGCAAGGAGGACTCGGAGCGCTTGGATGCCATGGCCAAGGCCGGCACCGAGCAGGTGGCCGAGTACGGGGTCTCCACCTCCGACAAGCCCTTCGAGCCGGGGGAGGGCGTCAAGGTCTGGGGGGTGGGCTCGACCCCTGCCACCAGGCAGGTCATGAAGCAGATCGACGTGAAGACTTTCGAGAACGGCGTAATCGCCGGATTCGCCGGGGTCCTCTTGAACGAGGGCGTGGCCCGGGACTTCGATGTCCTGACCCTCCTGGCCGAGGCGCACGCCGAGTATCCCGACGCGCGGGCCGCGGCCGCCATAATGACCGTCATCGACCGCATGCTCCTGCACGTGGAGCTGGACCTCAAGCCCCTCCTGGAGGAGGCGGCCCTGATCGAGGACACCCTGAAGGAGATACAGAAGAAGGCCAGCACCGAGGACGACACCTCCAGGAAGAAGACCAGCTACATGTACGGGTGAGGCCTCACCCGTACCTCGGACCCCCTGTCCAAGGGCTGGAAGGCCACCTCGGCCATGAGGAACGTGCGCACCAGCTCCGCCTGCGCCTCGAGATGGCCGGTGACCTCCCTGACCACTACCCTCGACTCCCCATCTGCCAAGGCCATGTAGGGCAGCAGCTGGTCGGCGACGTGAACGTCCACCGTGGCCGAGGAGGACATCTCCTCCTTTAGCGCCGCGGCCGCCGCCTCTCCGACCCTCTCGGCCGGGACCCCTCTCTCCCCCAAGGAATCGGCGGAGAGCAAGCCCCCTTCGTACTCGGCTACGAGGAACGCCCCGGCGCCCGTGGACGGCCCCGAGCCCCCCTCTGATCTCAGCGCCACATCCTGGTTCAAGAAGGCCTTCCTCACGGCCGCGCCCATCCTCTGGCCGACATGCTCGGGCAGGTTCTGCGTGAAGGTCCGACCGGCTATCCGCTTCAGCCCGCATCGCCCTTCCATCCGCAGGGGGGCGAAGCGTCCCGGCGGCTTCCAGCGGACCAGCGCCCTGCCCCCGCCCTCCGGATAGAAGCCACGGCGCATCTCCTCCACCTCGCATCGCGCCCCCATCCTCGCCAGCAGCGGGAACAGCGTCATGTCGTAGAAGTCGATCGGGGGCGACCATCTCACGTTGGTCCCGCCCTCCACCTCGAAGAGCGATTCCTCGCTGCATCGGGCGGTGGCCAGGAGACAGGCCTGCAGCACCAGCGTGACGCTCCCGGCCGTTCCCACGCGCAACCTGTGCCGCCCCGGGACCACCTCGCCCGGCCTGAATACGAGCTGTCCCGAGCCCGTCTGGTTGCCCTCCACCCGTGCAGCGCAGAGCCTCCCCACCCCGTCCACGGCGCAGACGTGCTGCGGCTGCAGCCCGGGGTTGGGCCGTCCCGCGCGTATGCCGGAAACGCGCACCTCCTGGCCAGTGAGGGCCGACAAGGCCACCGCGGTCCTCAGGATCTGTCCGCCCCCCTCTCCCCTCGAGCCGTCCACCTCGATCACGCGCCCGCCCCCTGCGCCTGCCCCTTGGACAGCGACCTGGCGCCGGCCTTCCATACCTCGTTGGCCACCAGGCCCACCATGCCCACCGCCAATATCAGGGCCCACTCCTCCGCGCCCAGCGGGGTCGTCCCGAAGGCCTCCCCCATGCCCGGGAGGTAGACCACGGCCAGCTGGGCCGCGAAGGACACCGCCACCGCCAACAGCAGCTTGCGGTTGCTAAATGGCCCAATGGCCAGTAGGCCCTCCTCCTCGGAACGGGCGGAGAAGGCCAGCAGCAGCTGGAAGGACACGATGGCGCAGAAGGCGGCGGTCCTGGCCCTGACGATCCCGTCGGCCGTGGGCATTCCATCGGCGGCCCCCCACCCCAGCACCACCTGGAAGGCCACCATGGCGCCGATGGCCATGAGCAGCCCGAGGGCGAATATCCTGACGAAGTCCCTGCGGCTCACGGGCGGCTCGTCCGGGTCCCTCGGCGCCCGCTCCATGACCTTGGGGGAGGTCTTCTCCAGCCCTAGGGCCAGGGCGGGGAAGCCGTCGGTGACCAGGTTCATCCATAGGATCTGGATGGGCAGCAGGAAGGGGATCATGCCCTCCTCCACGAACAAGAAGGTGGCCAGGAACATGGCGAGCACCTCTCCTATGTTGCAGGAGAGCAGGTAGCTCACGAATTTTCGAATGTTGCCGTAGATGCCCCGCCCCTCCTCCACCGCGTTCACGATGGATGCGAAGTTGTCATCGGTTAGGACGATGTCCGAGGCTTCCTTGGCCACGTCCGTCCCGGTGATGCCCATGGCCACCCCGATCTCCGCGGTCTTGAGGGCAGGGGCGTCGTTCACCCCGTCCCCGGTCATGGCCACGAACTCTCCGTTCCTCTGCAGGGCGGTGACGATGCGCACCTTGTGCTCGGGGCTCACCCTGGCGTAGACGCTCACCTCCCTAACCCTCTCCGCCAATGACTCGGCGCTCATCCGCTCCAGTTCCCTCCCTGTGAGCGTCGGGGCGTCCCGGGCGGCGATGCCCATCTCCGCCCCGATGGCCCGGGCGGTCCGCTCGTGGTCCCCGGTGATCATTATCACCCTTATGCCGGCACGCTTGCACCTGGCGATGGCCTCCACCGCCTCCTTGCGCGGGGCGTCGATCATCCCCACCAGCCCCAGGAAGGCGAAGTCACTCTCAAGCTCCTGGCCCTCGTCGACCTCGCGCATGGCGATGCCCAGCACGCGCAGCGCCCGGTCGGCCATGGCGTCGTTCAGGGCGAGGACCTCCCCCCGGCGCGCCTCGTCGAGGGGCGACTCCGATACGCCCCCCGCCTCCCGGGAGCAGATGGAGAGCACCGACTCCGGCGCCCCCTTAAGGAAGGCGTACCTCCGCCCCTCGTGCTCGTGCACGGTTATCATCCTCTTCTTCTCGGAATCGAAGGGCACCTCTCCCACCCGGGGGTACTCGGCCTTCAGCGGGTCCAGGTCCAGGCCGTGCTTCCTCGCCAACACCAGCAGGGTTCCTTCGGTGGTATCCCCTTTAACGGTCCATCGGCCCTTCTCCTGGACCAGGGACGCGTCGTTGCATAGGGCCCCCGCCCTCACCAGCCAATCGAAGCGAGGCCAGGTGCCCGTGGTCAATGGCCTCCCCTCCCTGAGTATCTGCCCCGTCGGGTCGTAGCCCTCCCCACTGACCTCCGCCCCTTCCCCGGCCCAGACCTCGCGCACGTTCATCTCCCCCTTGGTCAGGGTTCCGGTCTTGTCGGTACAGATCACCGTGGAGCTTCCCAGCGTCTCCACCGCTGGCAGGCTGCGCACGATGGCGTTGCGCTTGGCCATGCGCTGGACCCCCAGCGCCAGGCTCACTGTCACTATGGCCGGCAGCCCCTCGGGTATCGCCGCCACGGCCAGGCTGACGGCCGTGAGGAGCATCTCGTCCGCGGCCACGTTCTGCAGCAGGCCAACCACGAACACCACTGCGCTGGTGATGAGCACCAGTGCCCCTAGCTGCTTCCCCAACTTGGCCAGCTTGACCTGGAGCGGGGTCTCGGTGTCAACGTCCTCGATCATAAGGGCGATCTTCCCCAGCTCGGTCCTCATTCCGGTTCGGGTGACGACCCCGCGCCCTCGGCCGTACTCCACTATGCACCCGGCGAAGACCAAGTTCGCTCGGTCCATGAGGTCGGCGTCCTCCGATATGCAGGCCACACCCTTCTCCACCGCCTCCGACTCGCCGGTCAGCGAGGCCTCGTTCACCCGCAGGTTGGCTGCCTCTATCACCCTTCCGTCCGCCGGGACCTTGTCCCCCGCGGCCAAGATGAAAACGTCCCCAGGCACCAGCTCCTTGGCCGGGATCTGCTGCTCCCTTCCTCCCCGTACCACATTGGCCTTGGGGGCGGCCAGCTCCCTGAGGGCCTCTAGCGCCTTCCCCGCCTTGTATTCCTGAAGAAAGCCCAGCACGGCGTTGATGAGCACGATGAGGATGATGACCGCGGCATCCAGGTACTCCTCCCCGGTGCCGTTGACGATGCCAATCGCCAGGGAGATGAGGGCGGCGACGATCAGCACCATGACCATGAAGTTCTTGAACTGACTGGCGAAGAGCCTGACGGCAGAGACTCCCCTCTTGGCCTCGAGCTCGTTCGGCCCATGCTCGGCCAGTCGCCTCCTGGCCTCGGCGTTCTCCAGGCCGCTGGGGGAGGACCCCATCTTGGCCAGGACCTCCTCGGCGGAGAGGCAATGATCGCTTTCCTCCATCCTTTGACTATAGGTGGAAAGGCCATAAAAATCCGCCACCTGAAACCCACAAAAGTATTTCTACGGTGCACCCATATGAGGTGATGGGATGCACTGGCAGGCCTAACCATAGGCCCAGCCTTGAATGTGATGATGACCAAATAGCCGCAAGGCACCAAGGACAATCATGAACGGACATGGCCCGAGGGACCTGCCTGGTCCATGCGCGAGGACCGTGCCGAGGAAGGGGAATGAGGGATGCTGAGCAACCTGGAAGTGATGATGGAGATGGGCATTATCATGCTCTTCGCCTTCATCGGGGCGGCGCTGGCCTCCCGGTTCAAGCAGAGCGTGATCATCGGCTACATCATCGTGGGCGTGCTCATCGGCCCCTACATGAACCTGGACATCCTCGGGGTCCACTATGATGGCCTGGTCCACGACATCACTTTCATCGAGTACCTGTCGCAGCTGGGCCTTGTGCTGTTGCTCTTCTTCCTGGGACTGGAGTTCTCCTTCACCAAGCTTCGCAAGACCAAGGGGCCGGCGGCACTGCTGGCCCTGGTGAACACGGGCATAGACCTGTTCATGGGGATAATCCTGGGCATGGCCCTGGGCTGGCCCCTGGTGGACACCCTGTTCCTCGCGGGGGTGGTGGCCATGGGGAGCGCGGCCATCACCGGCAAGACCCTCATGGAGATGAAGAAGTTCTCCAGCCCGGAGACGGAGTTCCTTCTGGGCATGATAGTCGTGGAAGACTTCGTGTCCATGATCGTGCTCGCCATCATGGGCGGCCTCATGGTCCAGTCAGGGGGGGTCGGGCTGGGGGCGGAGAGCCTGGCGGGCATGCTCGTGGGCGTGCTGGCCTTCTACGGCTTCTTCGTGTTCCTGGCCGTCTGGGCCATACCCCGCACCGTCAAGTACATGTCCAACATAAAGAGCGACGAGCTCTTCGTGCTGTTCGGTCTGGGCATGGTCTTCCTCTCCTCCGCTCTGGCTGAGGCGGCGGGGGTGCCCGCCATCATCGGTGCCTTCTTCCTGGGCATGGTCTTCGCGGAGACCAAGCTGGTGGCCAAGCTGGACGACAGGCTGTCCCCTCTTAGGGACGTGTTCGTGGCCATGTTCTTCGTGCTCTTCGGCATGCTCATCGACCCGGCCATGTTCGGGGAGGTGATCGGCATCGTCCTCGTGGCGGTGCCTCTGGTGCTCCTCAGCGACCTGATCATGACCGCGGCCCTGGCCTACATGATGGGCTTTACCGGAAGGGGCGCCGTGACCATGGGGGCGGCGCTTTGCGGGAGGGGGGCGGAATCGCTCATGTACGCTAGCGTGGGCGGCAACACCACCGCAACCACCAAGAGCTCGATGGTCTTCCCCTTCGCCGGGGCCTTCTGCCTGATACTGAGCATCCTCGCCCCGGTGCTAATGCACTTCAGCGACGCCATATTTCGCGGCTTATCGCGCCTTCTGCCGGGCAGCGTCAAATTAGGCGGGACCATAATATCCCGCACCATGGGGAAGGTGCTCATGCCGGCTCCCCTCAGGCTCTTCCAGAGGGGTAGGCGCATCGAGGCCTGCCTGGTCGCCTATTTCGCCCTGCTCATGGTGGTCATCCTCACCACCGGCCTGCCGCACGTGGCGGCCATGGCCGGGGCGGCGGCCATGACCTGGTACCTATACCGGGTCATGTGGCAGGACCTGAGGTCGGCGGTGAGGCAGACCTCGTACGAGAGCATAGGGATAGCTCGCGGAGACGGCTCGCAGATCGCCAAGTTCACAGCCGGGGTCATCGCCTTGGGGCTTCTTACCATCCTATTGGTCGCATTCCTTATTCAGTATGCATGGTGGCTGCCGGTGAGCGCCCTGGTCGCCTATCCCCTGGTCGTTGTGCTGATGTCAAGAGGGTTCGGGCCGCAGCGCATCCCCAGATCGGCATTCCCTGTCAATGGGCGAGGGCGTCCGTAGCGCTCGATCGAATAACTGAGTTCTCAAAACCTATTTGTATAGAATTCGTCTATACAAATGCTCGGGATGCACTAGATTCCGCCTTCGATGGCGGGAGTTCGCGGTAAGGACAGTCAGGGCCCTCCATCACGGAATACGTCCGACGGTCGGTTGCGAGATCCGGGACTTGGCCCCTCGCCTCGTTCCAGCCGCGCTGGGCATCCCCAGTCACAGGGGCGAACGCTTACCGATGATCGAGACCCAGGAAGTCATGCTGGAAGTGGGCATAATCATGCTCGTGGCTTTCATGGGCGCAGCCCTGGCCTCTCGGTTCAAGCAGAGCGTCATCGTCGGATACATCATCGTAGGCATCCTCATCGGCCCCAACATCGCCCTGGAGCTCTTCGGGGTCCAGTACCAGGGCCTTATCGGCGACATCAGCTTCATCGAGTACATGGCCAGCATCGGGCTGACCATGCTCATGTTCTTCGTAGGCCTGGAGTTCTCTGTCTCCAAGCTCAGGAAGACCAAGGGGCCCGCCCTGATACTGGCCCTCGTGGACACCGGCGTTAACATGTTCTTGGGGATACTCATAGGCATGGCCCTGGGATGGCCCCTGGTGGACACCCTGTTCCTGGCCGGCATCGTGGCCATCTCCAGCGCCGCCATCACTGGAAAGTCCGGAGACGGAGTTCCTGCTGGGCATGGTGGTCATGGAGAGCTTCATCGCCATGATCCTGCTGACCATCATCGGCGGCCTGAGCGTGCGCATCGGAGGCGTGGGCATCGGGGCCAACGATCTGATGGGCATGCTGGTGGGGTTCGGGGCGTTCTTCGCCTTCTTCGCTTTCCTGGCAATATTCGTCATACCGCGTTCTGCAAAGTACCTGCAGAAGATCAAGAGCGACGAGCTCTTCGTGCTCTTCGCCCTGGGGATGGTATTCCTGTCATCAGCCCTGGCAGAGGCCTCGGGCGTGCCCGCCATCATCGGTGCCTTCTTCCTGGGCATGGTCTTCGCAGAGACCAAGCTGGCAGAGCGCTTCGACTCCAGGCTAACCTCCTTCCGGGACGTGTTCGTGGCCATATTCTTCGTCTTCTTCGGAATGCTCATAGACCCGGCCATGTTCCCCAGCATCATCACCATCGTGCTTGTCGCTGTCCCGGTGGCCTTGGTGGGCGAGATGCTCATACTTCCCAGCATCGCCTACCTCATGGGGTTCAGCTCGCGAGCGGCCGTCTCCATGGGCGCATCCATGTGCGGCCGCGGAGCGGAATCGATCATGTATGCCAGCATGGGCAGCGGCGCTGCCGGGGTCACCAAGGGCGCGGAGATCAACCCCTTCGCCGGCCTCTTTTGCTTCATAATGAGCATGATCACCCCGATCCTCATGCGCTTCAGCGATTCCATCTCCCGGGGGATGGCCCGGATATTGCCGAGCTACGCAAAGCAGGGGAGTGCGATCATGTCCAGGACCATGGGCAAGATCCTGCTGCCCAGCTCACTGCGGCTCTTCAAGCGGGGGAGGCGGATCGAGATGGCAATGGTCGCCTACTTCGTCTCCCTGCTGGTGGTGGCCGCGACATCTGGCATATGGCACATCATGGCCTTTGCTGCCGCTTTGGGGCTCACCATCTGGACCCTGTATATGTTCGAGACGGAGCTCTCGCCGGTAGTACGATCCATCAACTATGATAACCTGGGTGCGAATGGCAGGGGCTCGCAGCAGATAAGCCACTTCATCGCTTCCTTCATCTCCTTCAGCCTTCTGGCCATTCTCTTGGTGGCATTCATCTTCCAGTATGCCTGGTGGCTAAGCCTGGCGGTCATGGCCGGATATGCCCTGGCCCTGCTGATGCTGATGAGGCATTACTCCAAGGTGCTCCGCAGTCCCATGATCTCCTCGGCGATTCGCTCCCCCAGGCCATGGCCCATCGAGGCCGCGGCGCTGATGACCCTGCCGCACAAGCCCTCTGCCGATCATAAGAAGGGTGAGCCCTCGCCCGCCGCCTCCATCATCGCCGCCACAACGGACGAGAGGGAGGCGCATGGGAAGTGGAAGTACCTCTGATCGCTCCGACCTCGTGCGGCTCGCATCGTGCATCAGCATTAAATGGAGGAGGCGCACCTTATGGTGCTCAGCGAGGGCTTATAGCGATGGAGGGAGGCAACGTCCGCATCGGCATCGTGGCCTGCGAGATCCTCAAGAGGGAGATCGAGGGGCTGACCAAGGACGACCCGGACATTGTGCACCGCGAGTACCTGGAGTTCGCGCTGCACGTGGACTCGGCGGAGCTCAAGGCCAAGGTCAAGGACAAGGTCTCGGCCCTCAAGGGCAAGGTGGACGCAGTGTTCCTCGGCTATGCCATCTGCCAGTCCCTGAGGGGAGTGACCAAGGAGCTGGAAGTTCCTACGGCCATGCTGGAGGCGGACGATTGCATCGCCGCGTTCCTCACCCCCGTGGAGTATGAGAAGGAGAAGCGCAAGTGCACCGGCACATGGTTCTCCAGCCCTGGCTGGGCGGAGCTGGGGGTGCAAGGGGCCATCAAGGAGCTGCACCTGGACTGCATGAAGGACCAGGGCTACGACCCTATGTACTTCATGAGGATGCTTTTCACCGGCTACTCGCGCTGCCTGTACATATCTACGAAAGTGGAGGACGAGCAGCAGTACGTGGAGAAGTCCGAATCCTTCGCGGAGCTGCTGAATCTCAGGCACGAGTGCCGAGGGTGCGACATGCGCGTGCTCGAGAAGGCCTTGGCCAAGTCAAAGGAGCTCGCCCTGGCCAACGCCGGAGCGGGCATGAACGGGGAGATGGCAGGGCAGGCCGCCTCCGAGGGCTCTCAATGAAGGGCGCCAAGCGTTAGCCGCGATCAAGGCGGGGACCCGCTCCTCATCACCTTGGAATATTCTTCGAACCCGTGCTTCCTCCAGAAGCCAATGGCCGCGGCATTGCTAGGGCTGGCGCGGACCTCGATCCTCTCCACGCCTTTGGACTTGAACCATTTCATGGATCCCTTGAGCATCCTCTCCCCCACGCCCTCCCTCCAATGGTCCTCCCTCACTGCCAGGTCGCTGATCTCCCCGAAGGTCCTCTCCCTGAACACAGGCTGTCGGCTCTCTATATGCGCCAGGAGGTATCCCAGGACCTCCTTCCCCTCCTTGGCAACGAGGAGGAGATGCTCCTCGCTGGCCAAGCAGGTGCGCAGGAACCCCTCGAAGACCGCCTCCCCGTCCGGGGCCATCTCGAACACCGGGTCCATCCTCTCGTGGAGGATCATCATCTCCCTCCACCTTTCCACCACCTGCGGGAGGTCCCCCTCCTCGGCCCTTGCCACCCTCATGGTATCGTGCGATAAGCGGCTGATGACGAAATAAACCATGGTGGCGTGGTTATTTGGCGGAGAAAGCTCATGATGGGCAAAGGAGGTCCAATGGCGGACGGGCTGACCATCTACCAGGACGCTAAGGAGAGGCTCCAGGCCATCGACGGCAGCGAATTCTCCACCTTCATGGGCATGAGGACGCTGAAGGTGAGCGAACAGGAGGTCCAGGTGGAGATGGACCTGGATGGCAAGAGGAACAGCGTAGGCACGGGCCACGGGGGAGCGATCTTCTCCCTCGCCGACCAGGCTTTCGCGCTGGCCTGCAACATGGGAGAGCTCACCCAGGTGGCCAGGTCCGCCAGCATCAAGTACATCAGGCCGGCCCGTGGCAGGCTGGTGGCCACCGCCACCAAGCAGTCCGAGGACGAGCGCGGCTCGGTGTATCGGGTCGAGGTCCATGAAGGCGGTACCCTCGTCGCCGTCTTCGAGGGCGTGGGTCACAAGCTGAAGGTGAAGAAGTGAGTGCGGCTGCCGGGATTCGAACCCGGGTTAGAAGCTTGGGAAGCTCCGGTCATAACCACTAGACCACAGCCGCTTGCCCCTGGAAATCTCCGCTTTGATGATAAAGCTTTTCCCGATGGACCCGAGCCAGTTTGTCGAAAATAAGAGGTCGCCAGCTCACTTTATGGTCTCGAGCTGGCTGATGATGTTCCAGATGAGGGTGCGCCCGTGCAACGGTATGTTCGGGTCGTTGGCCAGCTCGTCCAGTATAAATATGGCGCTGGCCGCCCTCACGTCCAAGGCCTCCTTCTGCTGCAGCAACCTCTCCTTGGCCGAGGTCGCGCCGCGCCTGATGTTCCTGGGGACCGAGGTATCCTCGGCCAACTGGTCAAGAACATCGATGATCTGCTTCATCTTCGTGTCCGCATCTACCATATCTTGTCCCTCCGTTGATAGTGAAACCCTGGCGGCTCAGTTGCCGCCCTCCCTGCCCTCATTGGGCTCGAACCTGAGCTCTCCGCGCTCCTTGAAGGTGCTGACGACCATGAGGGTCTTGGTGTCCTTCACGCCATCTATCTTGGAGAGGTCCTCGACGATGAACCTCTTGAGCTGGTTATAGGTCTGCACCTTGACCTTGGCGACGATGTCCGTGTCGCCGGTCACAAGGAAGACGTCCTCCACCTGGAGAAAGCCGGACACCCTCTCCGCGATCTTGTCCACGTCCTTGGTGTCCACCTTGAGATTGATGAGGGCGGTGACCTGGTCATCGCCATAGTAGTTCGAGATAACCTCGTCCATCTCGGTCCTGCCGCCTTCCTGCATACGCCAAACCTCCACGCCCGCATTATTGGGAACGATGCCCTCTGCCTTCAAGCCCGGTCGGAGACCGCGCTCGTGATTAATCTGAATGCTCTCCAAGGTCGAGATCACATGGCGGTCTCGAATTCTTCCTGGAGGTCGATGATGACCTGCTCCAGCACCTCCTCGAAGCTAGAGCTGCGGTACTCCCTCATCCCTCCGAGGTCGCTCTGTACTCTGGCGATGTATGTGTTATTGTTCTTGAGGAACTCGACATTGCACAGGGTCTCTTCCATCTCATTCACCTCTAGCCACTTCGAGCGAGGGCAGATATCAAGCGCGAATGTGCGGTTCACTATTTAATGATTCGTTATCATCGGTCATCGTCTGGAAGTGCTGCCAGTCGGTCGTGCTTCCCGTCGCGAGGCCTCGCTCCCGCCCCCTTGCCCGAGGTCAGGGCCTTCTCCATGTAGAAGGCATCCTTGCCCTTGCCATAATAGTCCTTGATGAGGCCCTTTATGCCGAATCCCTGCGAGAGGTAGAGCCGAAGGGCCACGACGTTCCTAATCCCGACCTCCAGGCCCATCAAGGAGATCTCCCTCTCTCTGGACGCCTCCTCCGCCCCCTCCATCAGCAGCCTCGCCGCGCCCTTCCCCCTCCATTCCGGCAGCACCGCGATGGAGACCAGCCTGGCCTTCGCCGGCCCCTCGAGATAGACCGAGACGTATCCGACCACCACATCCTCCTCGTCCACCAGGGTGAGGAAGTCCCCCGAGTCCAGCATGGTTGCCAACAGCGAGCGCGGGAACCTCCCCTTCTCGAAAGAGGAGCGCTCGATCTCCTCCAGGTCATGGAGGTCCGAGGGCCGTCCGAGCCTCAGGCTCATGCACACGAATCCCCCCCAGGCCAAGATAAACATATCCTCTCCTGGCATGGGAGGGTACCGAAAGGGAAAACTATCTGTAAGTGATTTGACGGGGCATGAGCCCTCCCAGGAAGATCGGCCGCATACTAGCCTCCCCCGCCGTGGGGCAGGAGGAGACCGTGCAGGGCTGGGTCTACCGCACCCGCAGCAGCGGGGCCATCGTCTACGCCGTGGTACGGGACTCGACCGGCATCATCCAGGTCACGGTCAAGAAGGGCAATCTCCCGGAGGAGGAGTTCGAGGCCGCCAAGGCCGCGCCCGTGGAATCATCGGTCATCGTCACCGGGAAGCTGTTCGAGGACAAGCGCGCCCCCGGGGGGTTCGAGATAAAGGCCTCGGGTTTCAAGCTGGTGGGAGGCGCCATGCCCTTCCCCATCACCGAGTACCAGAGCGAGGAGCTGCTTCTCGACAACCGCCACCTATGGATCAGGTCCAGGGAGCAGGCGGCGGTGATGAAGGTCAAGGCCTCGGTGCTGGAGGGGGCCAGGGCCTGGCTCAAGGCCAACGATTTCATCGAGGTCACCCCTCCTATCCTAACGCAGAACGCCTGCGAGGGCGGGGTGACGCTGTTCAAGCTCAAGTACTTCGACCGCGAGGCCTACCTCAGCCAGAGTGCCCAGATGTACCTTGAGGCCCTGATCTTCTCCCTGGACCGCGTATACTCGCTCACACCATCCTTCCGGGCGGAGAAGTCGCGGACCACCAGGCATCTCACCGAGTACTGGCACCTGGAGCTGGAGGAGGCCTGGACGGACAACGCCGGGAACATGGAGGTCCAGGAGAACCTGGTCACGGCCATGGTGGAGCAGGTCCTCCAGGACCGGCAGGAGGAGCTCAGGCTCCTGGGGCGGGACCCTGCAGACCTGAGGGAGGTGAGGCCGCCCTTCAAGCGCGTGCGCTACTCCCAGGCCATAGAGGCCCTTCGCGCCCAAGGGCTCGACCTGAGCTTCGGCAGCGACCTGGGGGCGGTGGAGGAGCGGGCCTTCACCGCCAACGAGAAGGTGCCGGTGTTCGTCACCAACTTCCCCAAGGAGATCAAGGCCTTCTACATGAAGGAGGACCCCGAGGAGCCCTCCACGGTGAAATGCGCCGACATGCTGGCGCCGGAGGGCTACGGCGAGATCATCGGGGGGTCGGAGAGGGAGACGGACCTGGACAAGCTGGTGGAGCGCCTGCAGGCCTTGGAGATACCCATGGAGGCCTACCAGTGGTACCTGGATCTGAGGAGGTTCGGCTCCGTGCCCCATTCAGGGTTTGGGCTGGGAATCGAGAGGGTGGTGCGCTGGGTATGCAGGCTGGAGCACATCCGGGACGCGGTCCCGTTCCCGCGCACCGTGGCCCGTTGCTACCCCTAGGCCAGGCGCTTGGCCATGGCCGTGTAGATATCGATGGCGCGCTCCAGCTGCCACCTCTCCACGTACTCGTCATCG
>JALOTM010000206.1 GCA_025457905.1 Methanomassiliicoccales archaeon | reverse complement strand
CCCTGGATCGATGCCGTCACCTTCAAGTGCGTCCACTGCGGCAAGCAGATGAAGCGCGTGCCGGACGTGCTGGACGTATGGTTCGACTCCGGCGTGGCCACCTGGGCCCAGCTGGGATTCCCTCGCAGCCGCGCCGAGTTCGACCGCTGGTGGCCGTGCAAGTGGATCACCGAGGCGCACGACCAGACGCGCGGCTGGTTCTACTCGCAGCTGGCCGCGGGCTGCATCGCCTTCGACCGCGCGCCCTACGAGGCCGTGCTCATGCACGGCTGGGTCCTCGACCCCAACGGACAGCCCATGTCCAAGTCCCGGGGCAACGTGATCGAGCCTGAGAAGGTCATCAAGGACTATGGCGCGGACGCCCTGCGATTCTACCTCATGCGCACCAACGCGCCCTGGGAGGACACCTCCTTCCAGTGGGAGGGGGTCAAGAACGCGCGCAAGACCCTCAATATCCTCTGGAACGTGGTCAACTTCGCGACCACCTACATGAGCATCGACGCCTTCGATCCCAACAGCGTCAGCCTGGACTCCCTCAAGCAGTCCCTGCGCCCCGAGGACCGCTGGATGGTCTCGCGGACGGAGAAGATGAAGAACGAGGTGGCCAAGCACCTGAACTCCTATGAGCTGCACAAGGCCTGCCGCGTCCTGGAGGACTTCATCCTGGAGGACCTTTCCCGATGGTACGTCCGCCTGATCCGCGACCGCATGTGGTCGGAGAAGGGGGACCTGGACAAGCTGGCGGCCTACAAGGTGCTGCACGAGTCGCTGCTGGGCCTCACCAAGGTCATGGCCCCGTTCTGCCCTCACCTGTCGGAAGAGATCTACCAGCATCTGGACGGGACCATGGAGAGCGTGCACATGTTGGACTGGCCGGCCGCCGACACCACCAAGCTCGATGAGCGGCTGGAACAGAGCATGGCCACGGTGCAGGAGCTCGTGGACATCGTCACCAAGGAGCGCCAGGCGCGCAACATCAAGCTTCGCTGGCCGATGAAGCGGGTGGTGGTGCGTGCGGCCAACAACGACTCCATGGAGATCATGAAGCAGCTGGAGTCAGTGATCCGCTCCCAGGCCAACGTCAAGGTCATAGAGTACGTTCCGCCGGGCCAGGAGTGGGCCGAGGTGGTGCTCACCGCCGAGCCCAACCCCAACGCCATAGGCAAGGTCTACCGGCAGTGGAGCTCGAAGATCGCCGTGCTCCTGAAGTCGCGGCCCGCCAAGCAGATACGCGATTGCATCGAGAAGGGCTCTTACTCCCTAGGGATCGAGGGCCAGATGATCAAGATCGAGCCCAACATGGTCAGCTTCAAGAGCTCCCTGCCCGCCAACGTGGTGGGCGTGAAGTTCAGCGGTGGCGACCTGTACATGGACTTCGAGATCACCCAGGAGATCGAGGCGGAGGGCTTCGCCCGGGAGCTGATCCGGCGCATTCAGCAGACGCGCAAGGACATCAAGCTCAATGTGGAGGAATATGTGCGCGCCGAGGTCCATGCCCCCGCCAAGCTGGTGGAGTACTTCAAGGTCTGGCGGGAGCACATCATGTCCGAAACTCGCTGCCGCCAAATGGAGTTCGTGGACGTGGTGAAGGGCGACCATACGGCCTCGTGGGAGGTGGAGGGCGAGAAGATCCAGCTGGGCATTTCGTCTTTGCACTTCAAGGAGGCCATGGACGAGCTTATGGTGATCACCGGGCTCTCTCAGGAGGGGGCACTGGCCCTCATCGAGTCCGGCCGACGCAGCCTGACGGACCTGAGGGAGATGAGCGAGGACCAGCTCAACAACGTCCCCTCTCTGCCTAAGACGGACGTGAAGAAGATAGCCCATTACTTGGAGAGGAAGGAGCCGCAGGCGGCCGCCGAGCCGGTCAGGCCCGCCCAGGCCATGTCCAAGACCTCCCTCATACCCTACCTTCTGCGCATCCCGCGCATGAACGAGGTCAAGGCCGACATGCTCTACGATGCCGGATATGATTCGCTGGACAAGGTCAAGGGCGCCTCCAAGGAGGACCTGAGAAAGGTAAAGGGCATGGGGGAGAAGACCGTGGACGAGATCGTCGCCTACGCCTCTTCAGGCGGCTTCGAGTCCAGCATAAGCTGCGAGAAATGCGGCTCCCCGGTCCCGCCGGACAAGCTTGCCTGCGAGTCCTGCGGCACCAAGGTTAGCATCGAGTCCCACGCCGAGGAGGAGGAGCGCGGGGAGGCCCCCAAGCCCATGGCGGGGGTGGACATCGACCTGGAGAGGTCGTTCACCTACCTGATCAAGGAGGAGAAGGCGGAGCGTTCCTATGTGCTCTTCGAGAAGGCCCTGGCGAAGGGCATGAAGGGCTACTGCGTCACCCGCAACTACCCGCTCAAGATCAAGGCCAAGCACAACCTGGGCGAGACCCCGATACTCTGGCTGAGCAACGTGGGCAAGGAGTCCAGCATCAGGCCCAAGGACCTGGAGAAGCTGTCGGTCTCGCTGGAACAGTTCCTGGGCCAGTCGGAGGGTGGCGTCATCCTCCTGGATGGGCTGGAGTACCTCATCACCAACAACAATTTCCTGACCGTGCTGCGCCTGGTGCAGTCGCTGCGCGACCAGGTGGCCATCAACCGTTCCATATTGATGCTGGTGCTGAACCCGTCCACCCTCGACGCGCACGAGCTGAACCTCCTGGAGAAGGAAGTGGACTCGACCATCTGATCAGAGGCCCAGCGAGCGGAGGACGGCCAGGAACCCTGGCACCATCACATGCTGGTCCGCCTGCGAGGGCTCTATCCATCTGTACTCGGTGTGCTCCCAGTCGATGGTGACCTCCTCCTGGGGGCAGTCCATGAGGAAGGCGTGGATGGTCCATGCCACATCCCCGCGGCGGACGGTGAGCGGGGGGGCCTGGCG
>JALOTM010000205.1 GCA_025457905.1 Methanomassiliicoccales archaeon | reverse complement strand
GGCATCGATGTCGCCCCCGGTGCTCAGGTCCATGATGGTGTCGGCCCCGTAGCGCAGCGACACCCGGAGCTTGTCCAGCTCCTCCTCGACCTCCACCCGGTCCTTGGAGGTGCCCAGGTTGACGTTGACCTTGACCGAAAGGCCCTCGCCGATGCCGCACGGTTCGATATCGCGCTTGACGTTCCTCGGGATAACTACGCGCCCGCTGGCCACGCGCCTCCGCAGCGCGTCCATCGACATGTTCTCCTTGGCGGCGACGATCTCGATCTCCTCGGTCACGCCATGCTGGGCCCTATGCATCAGGGTCATCAGGCCCTCGTTAAATCGCTCCAGCGTTAAAGCCTTTTTGAAGGAACATCGTCTGGTGATGCGGCCTGCGCAAAGCCACATTTCACGCCCATTAAGAATCGGGCGAAAATGAGGCACAAAAAGGGGGAATTCCGACCCGGTCCATATATAAAGCCAGATTGAAGTGGAAGGATATTAATATCCGCAGGGCATATCTGCTGGTAGAGCAAGGGATGGGACAGAGGTAGCTCGATACCTCGAAAATGGACGTTGACTCCCCAAGTTCGAATCATTAAAAAGCACACACGTGAGCTGATCCTATGGAAGATTCCAGTTACAACGCCGAGAGCATCCAGGTGCTCGAAGGCCTGCAAGCGGTCCGCAAAAGGCCGGGCATGTACATCGGGAGCACCGACTCCCGCGGCCTGCACCACCTGGTGTACGAGGTCGTTGACAACAGCATCGATGAGGCCATGGGCGGGTTCTGCACCCGGATCGAGGTCACGATAAACGCGGACGGTTCGGCCACCATCAACGATGACGGCCGAGGCATCCCGACCGGCATCATGCCGAAGTACAACAAGCCGGCCGTGGAGATGGTGATGACCACCCTTCATGCCGGAGGCAAGTTCGACCGGAAGAGCTACAAGGTCTCTGGAGGTCTGCACGGGGTCGGTCTGTCGGTCGTGAACAGCCTGTCCGCATGGTTGGACGTGAGGGTGAGGCACGAGTGCAAGGATTTCCACATCCGCTTCGAGCGGGGCCATGTAGTCGTCCCCCTGGAGATCGTGGGAGAGTCGGACTGCACCGGCACCTCAATTACCTTCCAGCCTGACCCGGAGATATTCCCGGACACCAACTTCGACGACGAGATACTGGTGAGCCGGCTGCGCGACCTGGCGTTCCTCAACAAGAACACCGCCATCTTTTTCAAGGACCTGCGGAACGGCCGGGAGGAGAAGTTCCACTACGAGGGCGGCATCGTGGAATTCGTGCAGATGATCAACAAGAACAAACAGGCGATGCACGAAAAGCCAATCTATCTGATCGGGGAGAGGGAGAACATCATCGTCGAGGTGGCGATGCAGTACACCGACTCCTACTCCGAGAACTCCTACTCGTTCGTAAACAACATCAACACCATCGAGGGCGGCACCCACGTGGCCGGGTTCCGGTCCGCCATGACCCGCACCATCAACGACTACGCCCTGGAGAACAAGTTCATAAAGGAAGGCGCGGAGCTGCTCAGCGGGGACGACGTACGCGAAGGCATGACCGCCATCCTGAGCATAAAGATCCCAGAGCCCCAGTTCGAAGGACAGACTAAGACCAAGTTGGGCAACTCCGAGGTCAAGGGCATCGTGGACTCGGTGATAAGCGAGAAGCTGAGCATTTTCCTAGAGGAGACGCCCAAAGTGGCCGAGGCGGTCGTCAACCGTTGCCTGCTGGCCATGCAGGCCCGCGAGGCGGCGCGCAAGGCGCGAGACCTCACCAGGCGCAAAGGGTTCCTGGAGACGGCATCGCTTCCTGGCAAGCTGGCCGATTGCTCCGAGAGGGACCCGGCCAAGTGCGAGATCTATATCGTGGAAGGGAACAGTGCTGGTGGGAGCGCCAAGCAAGGCCGCAACCGCGAGTTCCAGGCCATCCTGCCATTGCGCGGCAAGATCCTCAACGTCGAGAAGGCGCGCATGGACAAGATCCTCAAGAACCAGGAGATCCGAAACCTGATCACAGCGCTCGGCTGCGGCGTAGGCCAGGACTTCAACATCGCCAACGCCCGCTACCACAAGGTGGTCATCATGACCGATGCCGATGTGGACGGCTCGCACATTCGCACGCTGCTGCTCACATTCATCTACCGCTACATGAAGCCCCTGATCGAAGCCGGCTACGTCTTCATAGCCCAGCCTCCCCTCTACATGGTCAAGAAGGGCAAGGCCGTCAGCTACGCCTACACAGACGAGCAGCTCAGCGACCTGGTCAAGTCCCTGGCCAAGCCGGCCATACAGAGGTACAAGGGCCTGGGAGAGATGAATCCTGAGCAACTGTGGGAGACCACCATGAATCCGGAGAAGAGGACCATGCTCAGGGTGACCCTGGAGGACGCAGTGGAGGCGGACCGCATATTCACCATACTCATGGGCGACCAGGTGGAGCCCCGCCGCGAGTTCATAGAGACGCATGCCAAATATGTGAAGAACCTTGATGTGTGAGGTGGCTTTGACGGAAGTACAGGTTAATCTTACTGAGGAGATGAAGTCCTCTTACATCGATTATGCCATGAGCGTCATAGTGGGCAGGGCGCTGCCGGATGTGAGGGACGGCCTCAAGCCGGTTCACCGGCGCATCCTTTATGCCATGTATGAGCAGGGCATGACCCACGACCAGCCCTACAAGAAATCGGCGCGCGTGGTGGGAGATGTCATGGGCAAGTACCATCCCCACGGGGATGCGGCCATATACGAGACCATGGTGCGCATGGCCCAGACCTTCTCCATGCGCTATCCCTTAATCGACGGCCAGGGCAACTTCGGATCGGTGGACGGCGATCCGGCGGCTGCCATGCGCTACACCGAGGTGCGGCTGGCCAAGATCGCAGAAGAGCTATTGGCCG
>JALOTM010000204.1 GCA_025457905.1 Methanomassiliicoccales archaeon | reverse complement strand
TCGGTCCTCGCCCTGGCCGCGGTGTCGCTGATCGGCGTTCTCGTGGGCCAGGTGCTCTACGACTTCGTGCCCGCATACATCGTGACCATAGCCGCCGGCGTGCTCTTCATCGCCTTCGGCCTGGCCACCGTCCTCCTCCCTGAGAAGGAGGGGAAGGAGGTCGACGAGAGGAAGACCAGCGCCCTGGGGGCCTTCGGCGGGATATTCGCGCTCATGGCCCTGATGGAGATGGGCGACAAGACCCAGCTCTCCGTCATAGCCCTGTCGGCACAGTACGGCGCGCCCCTGCTGGTGCTGCTCGGGGCGGTGGCCGCATTTGCCTTGGTGACCCTGGCCGGAGTCATGCTAGGGGCCGAGATAGGCAGGCGCGTGCCACAGCGCTACATCAAGCTGGGGAGCGCCGCCGTGTTCATTATCTTCGGGGTCGTGTTCCTGGCCCAGGCCCTGATCGATATTGAGCCCTTCTAATCCCCACCCATGATCTCGCGCACGGTGCGCTCGCATTCGTCCGCTAGGCGCTTGGCCGTCCCCTCGTCCCGGCCTTCCGTGTAGACGCGGAAGATGGGCTCGGTCCCGGACGGCCGGATGAGCGTCCAGCCGCCCTCGAAGAAGACCTTCACGCCGTCGGTGCGGTCCACCCGTTCGGAGGCGAAGGCCTCGCACACCGCCCTGAGCACCTCCTCCTTCCTGTCGTCCGGGCAGTGCAGCTTCCTCTTGTCCAGGCAATAGGAGGGCACCTTGGCCAGGAGAGAGGAGAGGGGCCCCTCGATGGAGATGATCTCCAGCATCTTGGCCATGCTCATGGCCGCGTCCCGGCAGAACTGATGGCCAGGGAAGATGAGGCCCCCGTTCTCCTCGCCACCAAAGACCGCGCCTACCTCCATCATCTTCCTGGCCACAATGGGCGCTCCCACACGGGTGTATATGACCTCCCCGCCGGCGGCCACCACCGCGTCCTCCACGCATTGGGACGTGGAGACCGGGGTCACCACCACCCCTCCCCCGTTCTCCGCCACCATGACAGCGGCGACCACGGCCAGGCTCCGGTCGCCATAGACGTAGCGGCCCTTGTCGTCCACGAAGATGGCCCGGTCCGCGTCCCCGTCTTGGGCCACGCCCAGGTCGGCACCCCTCTCCCTCACCAGGGAGATGAGGTCGCCGAGGTTGTCAGGGGTGGGCTCGGAGGGGTGGCCAGGGAACGTCCCCTCGGGGTTGCAGTTCAGGGTGATGGCGCGCGCGCCCAGCCGCCTTAGGAGCCCGGGCGAGACCAATGAGCCGGCGCCGTTGGCGCAGTCCAGTACCACGCTGGCCTTGCGGTTGCTTATCTCGCCCTCGTCCACCTGGCTGAGCACCGCTCTCGAATAATAGGCGTCCGCGCCCGAGGTGGGGCGCACCGAACCGACCGACCTCCAGTCCGTGCCGGTGAAGGACCGCGAGAAGAAGATCCGCTCTATCTCCTCCTCCTTCTCGCGAGGCATCTCCGTGCCGTCCGAGTCCACGGCCTTGATGCCGTTGAACTCGGGGGGGTTGTGGGAGGCGGTGATCATCACCCCTCCGGAGATGCCGCTGATCTTGACGAAGTACTGCAAGGAAGGCGTGGGCTGCATCCCCAGGTCCAGGACCTCGCAGCCCACCGAGGTCAGGCCGGCGGAGACGGCGGCGCGGAGCATGTCCGCGCTGGTTCGGCAGTCCGTGGCCAGGGCCACCTTGCCTCCCATGTAGGAGCCGATGGCTCTCCCCACGTCCAGCGCCAGCTGGGCGCTCATGTACTCGTTGACCACGCCCCTGACGCCGTTGGTGCCGAAGAGCCTCTCCATCGCCCTACCTCGCCTTGTGCCTGGTGGATACCAACAGGATGTGGATTATCTCCGCGGCATCGTTGCACTTGTCCGCGGAGTTCTCCAGGCAGTGCAGCATGTCCCTCATGAGATAAATGGCCTTGGGGTCGATGCTGGAGAAGAAGATCTCCTTCTTGGTGCTGAAGTAGAGGTCGTCCAGGATGTGCTCCTGCACCTGCACCCCCCGCTCGTACTTCATCACCGCCTCCTCGTCCACGCCCAGGTTGTCGATGGCGCTCTTTAGGAGCTTGGCCGCCTTCTCCAGCTCCTGGGTCATGGCCAGGTACTTGTTCCACAGGGTGACCGGGACCTCCACCTTGGCCTCGATGACCAGCTGCAGGTTCATGCCCGCCTCCTTGGCCCAGTCCGCGACGTAGTCCATGCGCCTGATGAGGTGCATGAGGTCCTCCCGCTCCTTGGACTCCAGGTCGCCCTTGGACAGCTCCTCGGTGATGCTGTCCTCCAGTTTGTCCGCCTCCTTCTCCGACAGGGACGAGCGCCGCAGCGCGTCCAACGCCGTGTGCGGGTCGGACTTGCAGAGCGCCAGCACGGCCCTGTTCAGCTCCGTGATGGTGTCCACGACCTTCTGCGCATGGTCGCGCAGAAGGCTGGTCACCAGCGATTCCCTCCTCCTGCCGAACCAATCCAGCAGGGACCCCTTCTCACTCAAGTTTCACCGCCTCCGTCAATCCCTCGATGGGCCGCGGGTAGACCACGGCCGCCTTCCTGTTGACCATTAGGTAGACCTCCTGACCCCGTTGATAGAGCTTTCCCTCCGCGGAGGGGACGTCGAACTCCACAACATCGTTGGAGCGTGACATCGCCCTCACCCTCCAGTATGTGCCCAGGTAGGTGAGATACTCCACCCTTGACAGCAATCCGTCCGTGAACGGGAACACGAACTCGGGTCTAACCGATACCACCACGGCCTCGCCCACGTCGTGGTCGCAACGTTCGACCTCCACTGTGGACGAGTCCCTCAGCTCGATCACCGACTTGCCCTCCGCCCTATCCTTGACCCAGCCCTCGAGCAGATTGGTCTCGCCCACGAAGTTGGCCGTGAAGAC
>JALOTM010000203.1 GCA_025457905.1 Methanomassiliicoccales archaeon | reverse complement strand
AGGGAGGTTGGGCTAGACACTGTTCCGGGCGAGGTCGTCGTCCCGCTCAAGGACTTCGAGACCATGGCCGACAGGAGCTACGAGCTCCTGGACAGCATGAAGATGGACGGCGCGATCATCGGCATCATGTGCGACCGCAACACCGTCATGTTCATGCCCTACTACTTCCTGGACTCGGGGTCTTTCCTGCAGATGACCTCCTTCGCGTTCAGCAAGAAGGTGGGCGACATCTCCATGGAGTACGGAGGCCGCGGCCTCGGCTTCGGCGCGCTGTTCTCATCCAACCTCGAGGTCATCCGCGGGAAGGACAACGCTCGGCAGATGAAGGCCATAAAGATGGCCTTGGACAAGAACGAGGTCATGAACCCCGGAAAGCTCCTGGAGATGCAGACCCGCTACGGGATCGGCATCAGCCCCAAGCTGTTCGGGCTGGCCATGGACGGCATGGGCTTGGCCAAGAAGGCGCTACCCAAGAACGAGGACTTCGACAGGAAGGCCGAGGTCTACGAGGACGAGCGCAAGAAGAAGGGCCTGGGCGGGCATCAGCACTGAGCCTTGCTCCCTACCTGATGGGGATCTGGCATTCGCTAACGATAGCTTCCGCGCTGAACAGGCCGATGGCGGCATCGGCGAGGCGAGGGATGCCCCGCATGCCTCCACGAGCCTTGGATAGGACGGTGCGGCGGACCGATACTCGATATGTGGAGGATTCACCGCGGTCCCGTGCTGGTGGCCGCTCTATCACGTATCAACAAGCATTCCTGCTCATATTCGCATGGACATGGCCCGATGGCGCCATCGCGCGCCTCCCCTCAACCCCTAAGCCTTGCCCTTCCTGTCTATGGAGTAGCCAAGCCAGATGAAGAACCCGCCGACCACGAGCCCGCCCACTCCTCCGAGGGCGCCCAGGATTCCCACGCCCCCCACGTCGGCGGTGAACGCCGCCCACATCACCCACCATCCGATGCCTAGGAGGATGGCCGACGCTCCGATTACATAGAACAAGAGCGCTACCCGGCTGTCGAAAAGCCTCTGCTCGCCCTCCATGTACTGACTGGTCTGTCCGGCGAGCTGAGCCCCGCATCTGTCGCAGTAAGTCGCCCCTGGCCTTTCCACGCCCTGACCGCATCTCCAGCAGTTGACCATTCTTCCTCCACTCAGTGATAATGTCAAGGTGAGAGATGAAGGTAGCGAAGAGGAAAGATGAAGGGCCTAGGCCTTGGACCACTTCTCCGGGTCGGAGTCGAACTTCTTCTTGCAGCCTGGTGCGCAGAAGTAATAGGTCTTGCCCTTGAACACCGATGTCCACTTCGCGGTCTTCTCTTCCACTTCCATCTTGCATATCGGGTCTATTGCCGTCATTTCCTCACCTCGTCCTTCGCGCTCCTGATTATCTCGGGCGTGTAGCGCTTGAGCAGGGCCGCGTTCGTGACCACCGACACCGAGCTCAAGGCCATGGCCCCCGCCGCCACCACCGGTGGCAGCAGCACGCCTATGAATGGGAAGAGCAGGCCGGCCGCGAGCGGTATGCCCGCCGTGTTGTAGCCGAAGGCCCAGAACAGGTTCTGGCGGATCTTGCGCATGGTCCTCCGGCTCAGCTGGATGGCCGCAACCACGTCCCTCAGGTCGCTCTTAATGAGCACGATGCTGCCGGATTCGATGGCCACGTCCGTGCCGGAGCCGATGGCGATGCCCACGTCCGCCCTGGCCAGCGCGGGCGCGTCGTTGACCCCGTCGCCCACCATGGCCACCACCCTCCCCTCCGACTGCAGCTTGGCAACCTCGCCGGCCTTGTCCTGCGGCAGTACCTCTGCCAGCACACGGTCGATTCCCAGCTGTCCGGCTATCACCTGGGCGGTGCGGGGGTTGTCCCCGGTCATCATGACCACCTCAAGGCCCATGCTCTTGAGCTCGTCGACCGCCTGCCTGGAAGAGGGCTTCACCACATCGGCGACCCCGAGGACGCCGATGATCTCGCCCGCAGAGCTCACCATCATCACCGTCTTGCCCTCGCCCTCCAGTTTGGAGGTCGCCTCCACGGCTCGCGAGACGTCGAGCCCCTCATCCTCCATAAGGCGTCTGCTGCCCACCAAAACCTTGGCGCCGGAAACGACGGCGATGACGCCTTTGCCAGGCACTGCGGTGAACTCCCTGGGGTCCTCCAGGGCGACGTTCATCTGTGCGGCCTTTCTGACCACGGCCTCGCCCAGGGGATGCTCTGACCCCCTCTCGGCGGATGCCGCGCTCCTCATCATGTCCTCGACGCCCCCGGCCATGGGGACCAGGTCCGTCACCTCTGGCTCTCCCTTGGTGAGCGTGCCGGTCTTGTCGAAAACCACCACCTGGACCTTTCCGGCGGTCTCCAGCGCCTCCCCGTTCTTGATCAGGATGCCGTGCTCGGCGCCTTTTCCCGTGCCCACCATGATCGCCGTCGGGGTGGCGAGGCCCAAGGCGCAGGGGCAGGCGATCACCAGCACCGAGATGAATGCGGTGAGCGAGAAGACGAAGCGGGGCGCGGGCATATCCTCGAAAAGACCGTAGGCCAAGAAGTACCACACGGCGAAGGTGGCCAAGGCGATGATGATGACCGCCGGGACGAAAACCCCCGCGACCTTGTCCGCCAGCCTCTGCACCGGGGCCTTGGAACCCTGGGCGTCCTCCACGAGCTTGACGATCTGCGCCAGGGCAGTGTCCGCCCCTACCCTGGTGGCGCGCGCCCTCAGCAGACCGTTCTTGTTGACCGAGCCTCCGATGACCTCGGCACCAGGCCCCTTCTCGATGGGTATGCTCTCGCCGGTCAGCATGGACTCGTCCACGGCCGAAGCCCCTTCCAGCACCACTCCGTCGGTCGGTACCTTCTCGCCAGGCCGCACCAGGAACACATCGTCCACGTAGAGGTCGTCCACGGGG
>JALOTM010000202.1 GCA_025457905.1 Methanomassiliicoccales archaeon | reverse complement strand
GACCATCTATGAGCTGACGGAGAAGGGCGGCGCGGCCAAGACCAATGACATCGCCGCGAAGATGAACCTCTCTCCTGCCAGCGTCACGGAGATGGTCCAGAGGTTAGCTGCCGACGGCTACCTCTCCTACGAGAAGTACAAGGGCGTGACATTGACCGAGGAGGGCCTGCGCATCGGCAAGAGGATCAAGCGCAAGCATCGCCTCCTGGAGAGGTTCCTGGCCGACGTCCTGGGGGCGCGGAAGGAGGACATCCACGACGAGGCCTGCCGCCTGGAGCATTCCATATCGGACGAATCGGAGAGGCGCATCTGCCTGCTGACCAACAACCCCAAGTTCTGCCCGGACGGCGACCCCATCCCGGAGTGCGACGATGAGGATTGCGCCCATTGTCGAGCACGCTGCTCCGTGCCCTTGAGGGAGCTGGAGGAGGGCGAGTCCGGGGAGATCACCCATCTGAAGTGCGAGAACCCCTCCTACATCCGCCGACTCATATCCATGGGCTTCGTTCCCGGGAGGAGGGTCAGGCTGGAGGAGAGGGTGCCCATGGGAGGCCCCCTGCTCATCCAGATGGAGGAGTGCCGCATCGCCCTGGCCAGGGACTATGCCGACCTGGTGATGGTGGAGAGGGAGCATCCCGGCGGCAAGAGGCGCCGGAGGCAGGAGAGGGCCAGGGGCGTCGGCTCGGCCTGAGGTGGGATCGGATGGAGATAGGTCTCATCGGTCAGCCCAATGCCGGCAAGTCCGCCCTGTTCACCAAGCTCACCGGCATAGGGGCCATCTCCTCCAACTACCCTGGCACCACCGTGGAGTTCCAGGAGGGCTCGGTGGTAAGGAAGGGCGTCAGGCTCAACTTCCACGACCTGCCAGGCATCTATTCTCTCACCGGTGTTTCCGAGGACGAGCTGGTGGCCACACGAATGCTGGCCGAGAGGCAGCTGGAATGCGTGGTGGTGGTCGCGGACGCCACCCGTTTGGAACAGTCACTGGTCCTCATATTCCAGGTCATCGAGCTGGGCTTCAAGGTGGTGGTTGCCCTGAACCAGATGGACGTGGCCACCAGGCGGTTCTCGCTGAGCTTGGAGAGGTTGGAGTCCGTCCTGCGAGTGCCGGTGATTCCCACCGTGGCCATCACCGGCGAGGGAGTGGAGCAGCTGGTGGACGTCCTGGTATCGGGGGAATTCCGCGAATCGGACTTCCAGGTCCGCTACGACTCGCACATCGAGCAGATGTTGAAGGAGCTATGCCTGGACGAGGACTGCGTGACCGGCAGGTTCCCGCAGCGCGGGGCCGTGATCAAGCTCCTGGAGGGCAACCAATTCTTCGCAGACCAGTTCTCCGAACGCTTCCAGGCCCGTGCGTCCCTGGTCCGAGGTCAGTTCCGCGAGGAGCATGGCGAGGACATCGAGGTTCACATCAACCGCGACAGGTACGGCGAGGCAGGGCGCGTGGCCAGGGAGGTGATCTCCAAGCGCGTTCCGCCGAGGACGCTTTCCGACCGCATATCCGACGCCACCCTCCGCCCCTCCACAGGCATACCCATCCTGGTGGCGGTGCTGGGGGGCATCTTCCTGACCATCGTCTTCCTGGGAGGGTTCCTGGAGAGCGTCCTCTTGGAGGCCTATTCCCTCCTATTCGGGGACTTCTTCGACCAGCTTGCGGCATGGATAGGCGGCCCGGCGGGCGAGGCCATCGCCAACGGCATCGACCTCTCCTTGCAGGCCATCCTGGCCATCGTGGTTCCCTACATAATGCTCTTCTACCTGCTCCTGGGGATAATGGAGGACACCGGCTACCTGCCCCGTGTGGTGGTCCTTCTGGACGGGGTCATGCACCGCATCGGCCTGCACGGCCGGGCGGTGATCCCCATGATCGTGGGCATGGGATGCAACGTGCCTGCCATCCTGTCCACCCGGGTAATGGAGTCGCGCCGTGAGCGCCTCATCCTGGCCGTGGTGATCGTGATCGCCGTGCCCTGCTCGGCCCAGACCGCGGTGATCATAGGGACGGTGGGCAACTTCGCAGGATTGGCCTATGCGCTGGCCATCTACGTCATCCTCATCGTACTCCTACTGATCCTGGGGAGACTGCTGCACAAGGTCCTCAAGTTCGAGCCCACCGGCCTGGCCATGGAGATCCCCGACCTCAGAATGCCGATTCCGTCAAACGTGCTCTGGAAGACCTGGGCGCGCTCCAAGGACTTCTTCGTCGTCGCCTTCCCCATCCTGCTCGTAGGGAGCCTGTTCCTCGAGTTCCTTATGGCCTACGGTGTGCTGGACGCGCTGGTCGCACCTCTGGCCCCCTTCACCGAGGGCTTTCTGGGCCTACCACCGGTGACCATCGTGGCCCTCATATTCGGTGTTCTCAGGAAGGAGATGGCATTGCAGTTCCTGGTCATCCTGTTCGGCACCGCCGACCTGGCCTCGGTCATGACGCCGGAGCAGCTCTTCGTTTTCGCCCTGATCATGGCCACCTACATGCCCTGCCTCTCCGCCCTGGCCGCTATGTCCCGGGAGTTCGGATGGAAGGACGCGCTGAAGGTGACCATGGCGTCCATGGCTTTGGCCTTCTCCCTGGGGGGGCTGGCCAACCTGATCTTCCAGATCATATAGGGCCGGGCGTGGATTTATACCGCCTTCCTGATATGGGATGCTCATGTCCCTCCGCGCCGTCCTGACCAGCGCAAAGGATGTGCTGACTGTCAAGGGCCCGGTCCCCCAGGAGCTCGAGCCCACCCGCTTACTCCTGCAGAACCAGACCAAGCCCGTGAGATTCAAGATCAATGGCCGGGAAGCAGTGGGCAACCTCTACTCCACCCGGGAGGCGGTGGCCTCGGCCCTCGGCATAGAGCCGCAGGAGCTGGTCACCAAGATGCTGCGCGCCAACTCCCATCCGCGTCCGGTAATGGAGATCAAG
>JALOTM010000201.1 GCA_025457905.1 Methanomassiliicoccales archaeon | reverse complement strand
CAGCTTCACCAGCTCGTAGATGAGGGCGAATACGAGGGCGTAGAGCACTTGGTCCATGGGGAAGAACTGCTGAACCGCGTAAAGCAGCACTCCCAGCACCATGCCCACCGCCAAGAGCCCGAAGACCCTGCGATCGTCGAAGAAGGGCTTTTCCACCGATGGGTAGGTGTATGATTTCAGGGTCCAGTACATCAGCGCCAAGGCTGGCCCGATGCCGATGGCCCCGGCGATGTACATGTCCGTGTTCATGGACGGCTCAGGCCACGCACTCGCCCTATATAACCTTGATTGGCCTAGCCGCGGGCGTCCACATGCCTCACCAGCTTGTCGAAGTAATGGGCGACGACGCAGGCCTCGATGCACTTGCCGCAGTGCACGCATCGCTTCTCATCGACCAAGAGGCCGTCCTTGATGGTGATGGCCCTCTGCCTGCAGTTCTTGGCGCAGATGCCGCACCTCGTGCATAGATGGGCCCGCAGGAACGCCTTGGCCCCCATCTCGAAGGCTTTTCCCGCCTCGGCGGGGCCAGGCGCGGATGCCGCCACCTGGCCTCCAGCGAAGACCTTCACAGTGGCATCCCCTATGTTAGTTAGCGCCACACCCAGCTCCTCGGCCACCCTTGTCCTCCCTGCGGCCTTGAGGGCCTCCCCCACCATGGCGAAGGGGCGGTGCGTGGGCGTGGACACGACCCCTTCCACGGAGTAGCCGCCGCTCACGCACGGGCTCACGCCCTTCACCATCCGAAGCTTGAGCGTGTCAGCCCTCTCCCTGGGCACCTGGAGACCGATCTCCTCGGCCAGCCTCCTCATCTTGGGGGGGAGGACCTTCCATCGCCAGAAGCCGAGCCGAATATAGTCCTCCCCCGCGGAATGCTGCCCGGCCCAGGTCGACAGATGCTCCTGCCACCTCGCATGCAGCTGAGGATGGATCCGGGAGGTGGACCTCCATTCGCTGGCCAGGGTGGCCGGGCATAGGTAGCAGCCGATGCGCTCGAAGTCCTCTTCGTAGAGGGGGTTGTAGTCCAGCCCCTTCCACCAGATGTAGGCCCAGACCTCGGACGACCTCCATGAGCGGATGGGGTTCAGGATGATCTGGTTGGGCACGAAGGGGTTGCTCTCGACGAAACCGATGTCCGCGCGGGCGAAGGATTCCAGTGCACGGTTGCCCTCGATGGTGATGGTGCCCTTCGGGAATTGGCGCTCTATCAGCTCGGTGAGGGGGCCGAGCTTGCAGACCTTGCAGCACCAGCGGAAGTCCTTGGCCGGAGGCCCGAACGCCCCCACCTGCTCCCAGAAGGCATCGCCCGCCGAGGCCACGAGAAGGTCCTCCTTGCGCTTGGCCGCGAACCTCTCCACGTACGCCTTGGTCTCAGGGAACTCCAGGCCAGTGTCGACGAAGAGTATATGGAAGTTCTTCAAGGCCCGCTTGGCGATGCCGTAGCAGGCCAAGGAGTCCTTCCCCCCGCTGAAGCTGAGGGTGACGGGTAGGCCGCGCCCTGAGACATAGGACTTGACGTCGCTGACCGCCTTGGACTCCAGTTCCTTGAGATGGTCCAGGTTGGAATTGACAAAATCGCTCCAAGTCGCCGGCCGCGCGTCCCAGGCGTCCTGGGCCCTGCCCACCTCACGGATGTGCACCGCCTTCTCGGCGGAAGCGATGCAAGCGGAAGGGACCTTGGCGGTCCCGGCGCATGCCAGGCCGCCGCTCACCACTATGATAGGGTCCCCCTCCCGGAACTCTCCTTGGGGTCGTCCCAGCTCCCTCCCCGGAAGGTTCTTGCCTTTGAGGTGGCCGGCCTGATGCCTGAGGTTGATCACCCCCCTGATGGCGACCGGCAGCAGCCAGGTGGCGCCCTCGCCGCTGAGGTCCAGCCGGTAGTCCTGGGCCCGAACGTCGAATCGGAGTGTGCCGATGACCCTCCCTCCCACCACGATATCGTCGGTGCGGTCCTCGCCGGACACCTTGCTCAGGAATATCAATCTACCATCGAGGCGAGAGCCTGCCCCGAAATGCCTTTCGACCAGGTCTTTTACCAGTTCTGTGCCTTTCCCTATGGCCGGACGGACGTCTCCAGGCATCGAGAGGAGGAGCTCCTTCCCAGGAGCCCCGCAGGCTGAGCACCTGTGGCCCAGGAGCATGGTGCCGCAGCTATCGCACCATGAAAGTCGGACCTTGCCGTGACGCGGCCTGGGCGGCATGACCTGATGCATTCGGCGTGCCCCTACTTCAAGGTTGCTGGTGAACCTTCATCAGCCCCTGGCCCAGGCGAGCGAGTAGGGCATAGGCTCAAATAGCACCGCTTGTTTTGTCGGTCTCCGAGTGCGCTAGATGTACGATGAATACGGCGCTGTCTACATACCCTCGGGCCAAGGGCGGATCAGGTTCAGCAAGCGTGAGACCTGGCAGATAGTACTGGCCGTGGCGGTGCTGACCTTCGCCTTCTTCAACATCTTCCCCTGGTACGGGGCCGGCCTGGATGTAACGCTTTTCTTCCTGGGCACGGCGGCGGTGGCGGTCATCACTGGCTTCGCCCTACATGAGCTAATGCACAAGTTCGTGGCCCAGCGGAATGGGGCCTGGGCGGAGTTCAGGATATATCCCACCGGGCTGCTCTTCGCCGTGCTCTTCTCCTTCTTCGGATTCGTATTCGCCGCCCCGGGCGCGGTCTACATCCAGGGCCGTATCGACCAGAGGCAGAACGCCCTCATCAGCGCGGCCGGTCCGCTCACCAACCTGGCCATCGGATCGGTGGGCGTGCTACTGGGCACGGCCACCTTCTCCTCCTCGTTGACGGTCGGGGCGGCACTGTACGTGATAGGATACATCAATGCCTTCCTGGCCCTCTTCAATCTTCTTCCCATCCCACCTCTGGACGGGTCGAAGATCTGGAGGTGGAACCTACCGCTCTACCTCGCC
>JALOTM010000013.1 GCA_025457905.1 Methanomassiliicoccales archaeon | reverse complement strand
TTCCGCACCATCAGCCTCTCGGTGGAGAATGCTTCCATCCGCTCGAAAGCGCCTTGTCCATGCATCCGGAGGGGGAGAGGTGCCGGGAGTTATTGCACTTTGCGGGAGGCGACCGAATGCGTTTTGATAAGAATATGAGTGGGCTCAGCCGGATTCGAACCGGCGACCTTCTGCGTGTGAGGCAAACGTCATAACCGCTAGACCATGAGCCCGAGTGGTAGCGACAAAAACGAGCAGGTGGTATTAAGCCTTAATGGTCTGCCGCGCCCCGACCGCGGCCAGCGCCCGGAGTCAAGGAGGTCTCGCGAAATCTGCATATACCGGTGGCCCTCTGGCAGGGGGCATGGCCATCCTCTTCTGCCCGCGCTGCCGCTCGCTAATGCAGCTCCGCAAGGACCGCATGGTCTGCCCCAAGTGCGGGGTGGTCAGCGGCGGCGCGCAGAAGGACGGGGCCAGGGCCAAGGTGGAACCCGATGGGGGAAGGGGAGCATCCAGAAGCACGGCCAAGGGGCGCATCGCCCCCAAGTACTTCCCCTACGAGCCGAGGCGGAACCAGCTGGAGATGATGAGCCTGGTCTTCCGCACCATGATGTCCGGGGGGAGCGCGGTGATCGAGAGCGGCACCGGCTCGGGCAAGACGGTGTGCGCCCTCGCAGGCGCCTTGGAGTACTGCATCCCCAACGAGATGAAGCTGATCTACGTCACCCGCACCAACTCGCAGTCGCGGCAGGTGATGCTCGAGCTCCGGGAGATCGACAGGATGGCCCCGGTGAGGGGGCTGGCCTTCCAGGGGCGGGCGCACGGCTGCATGTTGCTGCGCCACCATCTGCTGGAGGACGTCGATAGCGGGGATTTGGCGCGATCCTGCGAGCAACGCAAGAAGCGGAGCATGACCGGCCAGGGCGATGGCTGCACCTTCTTCGAAAATTACATGAGGGACGACCTCGAGGAGTACCGGCAGTTCTGCCTCCGCTCCCTGCCCACCGCCGAGGAGTTCATGGCCTTCTGCGAGGACAGGGGCGCGTGCGCCTACGAGGCCATGAAGGACCGGACCGCGGAGGCGCAGGTCATCGTGACCTCCTACCCCTATGTGGTATCACCGGATGTGAGGGACACTTTCTTCGAGATGCTGGGCCTGGAGCCGGCGCAGTGCGCCATCATCGTGGACGAGGCGCACAACCTCATCGATTTCGCCCGGGAAGCGGAGAGCCTGGAGATGACCACCGAGCTGGTGGCGGCGGTGCAGAAGGAGGCCAGGGCCTTCGGCAACGCCAAGCTGGCGCAGGGCGTGAGGATGGAGGACCTGTGCGCGGCGTTGGAGGATAGCATCGCCTCCCTCTCCAAGGTCGCCGGCGAGGACCAGCGCAAGGAGGCCGGGCTAGAGCCGGAGGAGCTCGAGGGCCAGCTGTCCTCGAAGCTGGGATTGGAGAAGGACGAGCTCAGCGACCTGGGGCAGAGGCTGATGGCCCAGGGGGAGGCCATCGTCCAGGCCCGGACCAAGAGGGACGAGGCCCCCCGCTCCGCGGCCCTGGCCCTGGGCGAGGCGCTCTTCCGCTGGACCACCGCTCCCCCCTCGCGCTACCGCAAGTACGCCAGGGACTCGCTGCCCCCCTCCCTCAACGCCTACTGCCTGGACCCCGCTGGCGCCTTGAGGATCTTCCAGGAGTGCCATGCCAGCGTGCACATGTCCGGCACCCTGCGCCCCCTGCAGCAGTACGCGGACCTGGCCGGGCTGGCGGACGCCTCCCAGATGGCCTATGACTCGCCCTTCCCCAAGGAGAACCGGCTCATCCTGTACGCCGACGATGTTACCACCGAGTACACCGCCAGGGGGGACGAGTCCAACATGCGCCGCCTGAAGTCGCACATCGTGAGCCTGGTCAGGAGCACGAGGCGCCGGACCCTGGTGCTCTTCCCCTCGTACGCGCTCATGCGGCGCCTGTGCGAGAAGGGCCTGGAGGAGGAGCTCATGGTGCCGGTGTTCAAGGAGGAGCAGGGCATGCCCCAGGACCGCCTCATGAGGATGGTGGAGCAGTTCAAGTCTGGCCGGGTCAAAGGGGTGCTCATGGCCACGGCGCAGGGGAGGGTGGCCGAGGGGCTGGACTTCCCCGAGGAGGACCTGGAGATGGTCATTGTGGTGGGAATCCCCTACCCTCCCCCCTCGGTGCCGCAGAAGGCACTGGAGGCCTATTGCGCGCGCCGCTTCGGAGAGCAGAGGGGAAGGGAGTACGCCTCCGTCGTTCCCGCCTACCGCAAGATGGCGCAGGCCATCGGGCGCCTCATCCGCACGGAGAGGGACGTGGGCGCCGCCGTGATCCTGGACAAGAGGGCCAGGTTCTTCGCCAAGTACATGGAGATGCGGGCCTCCTCTGCCCCGGTGGAGGAGGTCCAGCTCTTCTTCCGGGGCCGGGGGAGGTCCTAGACCTCAAGCCCGGCCTGCCGGGACCCTCGGACCAGCTCCGGCAGATCGCTCAGCTCGCTTGTGCGCTCGATCGCCATACGAAATGACCCAATGCAACACCTCGATGAGGGGCCTACGGCCGGATGGCGCTCGTGCCGTCCCTACTCGGTGATGACCTGGGTGGCGCGGAACGTGCCCTCGCTGAAGAGCAGCGAGAAGTACCCGGTCTTATGGTTGGTGGAGCGCATCTTCACGGTGCGGATGCGCCTCTGGATGTCCGTCTCGCCCAGCTCGTGCAGCTTGAGCGATATCACCCCGTCCGCGAGGTAGCCCTCGTCATACTTGTTCTGGAACATCTGCTCCGGCGAGGTCTCCGAAATCAGGAAGGTGGTTATCCCCAGGTTGCGCAGCCACTCGAAAAGGTAGAAGAGCTCGGTGCGGCGGTTCTCCCCCAGCTGCGCGGCCATCTCCAGCACGTCCAGGGAGTCCACGATGAGGATCTCGTAGCCCAGCGAGTGCTTCAGGGACTCGGCGTACATCTTGAAGACCTGCAGCCACGTCCCCTTGGCGCTCAGCTGCGTCAGGGACTTGCGGATCAGGCCCAGGTCAAGGATGTGCACGTACTCCTTGGCCTCCTCCTTGTCCATGCCCATGGCGTGCATCTGCTGCAGGAGGTTCTCCCTCGATTGCTCGAGGGTCATGTAGACGCTCTTGACCTTGTTGTTCAGGGCGTTCTGGTAGATGAGGCTGTAGCACAGAGAGGACTTCATGGTACCTGGCGTGCCGGTGATCAGGACGACCTGTCCCTTGGGTATGCCTCCCTGCAGCACCTCGTCGAAATTCTGGATGAAGGTGCGCACTCTTTCGATGGGCAGACGTTTCCTCCTCCCGCGGTCGTCTCATATGCCTACGCGAGATAATATCCTTTTCTATAGGGCGTTTCGAATTTTGATAACCAGCTAACGCCCGCTGTCCACCAGGGGCAGGGAGAACTTGAACTCTTGGCCGGTGTGGTAGAAGGCGTAGTACCGGGGGTCGTTCTGCATGCCGCGCATCTTGATGCAGCGGAGCCAGCGATGCACATTGGCGTCGTCGAACTCCTTCATCAGGAGCTCGATCACCCCGTCGGCCAGGTAGGTCTCGCCCTGCGCGCTGCATTCCAGGGCCTCCAGCGGCTTCTCCGCGATGACCAGCACCGTGATGTTGAGCGACTTGAACCAGTCGAACAGGTCCATCATGTGCTGGCGGTTGAAATCGAACTGCGCTATTCCCTTGAAGGACTCGAGCGAGTCGAGCACGAAGATCTCGAACGGCATCTGCTCGTGCACGTTCTTGACATAGCGCATCATGATCTGTCGCCAGTCCCCCTTCTCCCCGGCCATGGCCTTGCGCAGATCGACCATGTCGACCACCATCATCCTGTCGTCCACGGGGGCGCGAGGCATGCCCATGCGCTCCATCTGGCGGATGATGGAGTCGCGCTTCTGCTCCAGCGAGAAGTACATGCCCTTGCGGTTGGACTTGAGGGCGGCGTTGTGCATGATGTAGTAGGTGAGGGTCGACTTCATGCTCCCTGGGCCGCCGTTGACGATGACCACGTGGCCCGCGGGGATGCCTCCGCCCAGTATCTGGTCAAGGCGCTCGTCGTGGGTGGTCATGACCTTGGTCTCCAGGTCCTGGGGGGCCGCCTCCTGGGCGCTCACCTCGACGGTCACCTCGGCCAAGGCCTTCTCCACCGCCGCGGGGTCGTAGCCGATCTCCTGCTCCTTGCGGATAATGGCCTCGATGCCGCTCTCGTCGTGGCCCTCCACCGCGGCCATCGGCTCGGTGGGGAATGTGGAGGCGGCGTTGATCAGCCCCTGGAGCGTTTTCAGACGCTCCATGCGCTCCTCTATCTCCCGGTCCAGGAGCTGCTTCTGCAGCCGGCGCTCCTCAGCGATGCGCTTGGAGTAGTCCTCGCTGAGCTCCTTGAGCCTCTTGGCGTCCTCCGCTATGCTCCCTTGGCCGGCGCCCTCGATGCGCCCCAAGGCGTCCTCGATGCGCACGGCCATGGCCTCCAGCGCGTCCTCGCGCTGCTTGAGGACCAGCTCGCGCTCGCGCACGGCGGCGTCCTCGCGCTCGAAGCGCTTCAAGGCCTCCTCCAAGGAGCGCGTGTCCCTCTCCAGCTGCTCCACCGACTCCACGATGGCCCTCTCCCGCTCCTCCAGCTCCTTGGACTTGCGCTCCAGGGCCTTGTCCCTCTCTGCGCTCGGCGCTGCGGCCGGGGCCGAGGCCCTCATCCGCCTGGCCTGAGGCTGTGGCGGGGCGGGGGCCGGCTCCTCTCGCATCGGGCTCTGGATGGCGGCCGAGGGCACTGTCCTGGCCAGCTCGGGGCCCTTCGGCGCCGGCGCCTCCTCCTGCAGCAGCTCCCCGCAGCGGAAGCACTGGGAATCGTTGGGCCGGACTCCCGAGCCGCAGCGCGGGCACTCGAAGCGCTTGACCATCTAGGACCTCACTCGGATATGACCTTGGTCACCTGGAACTTGCCGTTGCTGAACAGCAGCGAGTAGTAGGAGGGGTCGTGGTTGGTCTCGCGCATCTTGACGCACCTTATGCGCCTCTGCGTCTCCACGTCCCTCACCACCTGCATCTTGAGCGTGATGATGCCATCGGACAGGTAACCCTCGTCGAAGCGGCCGTCCAGGAGGCGCTCGCCCGAGGCCTCGGATATCAGGAAGACCGTCGCTCCCAGGTCCCTCATCCATTCGAACAGGTAGAAGAGGTCGGTGCGCCGGTCGGCGATGTCCGCCATGGTCTCCAGCACGTCCAGGGAGTCGATGACCATGATGTCGAACTTGAGGTTCTCCTTTAGGTTGGAGATGTAGGACTTGAAGACCTGCATCCACGAGCCCCCGGTGGAGACCTCGCGCAGCTTCTTGCGTATGATGCTCAGGTCCAGGACGTGCAGGCGGTCCTTGACCTTGTCCGTCTTCATGCCCATCTTCTCCATCTGGCGGAGCAACGATTCGCGCGACTGCTCCAGGGTCACGTAGACGGCGGTCATGCCGTTGTCCAGGACGTTGTGGTACATGAGGTAGTAGCTGATCGAGGACTTCATCGTTCCCGGTGTGCCGGCCACCAGCACGATGTGGTTGGCGGGCACGCCACCCTCGAGAATGCGGTCAAAGCCTTCGATGTAGGTCTTCATCCTCTTGTCCGGGTTCAAATCCAATCCTCCACCAGAGCCAGTTCGCTTAAGGCTCCACTGGCGGGGAAAAATTGATAGTGGCCTACAAAAAGGTATTGGCTTGAGTGCTCGGAGCGATAATCTTCACATGCCCCCTCGGATGACCAATCGGCGGACGTAGGGCTTGCAGCGCTCGGCGATCAGCCTGACCTTGGCCTCGTCCAAGGGCTTGATGACGCTGAGGTTGGGGTCCAGCGTGTTCCGGGGGACGAAGTGCTGCAGCACGTACTTCTTGGCCGTGCCGATGAACGAGGCCATGGCCTCATAGTCCTCTGGCTTCAGGAGGATGGGCACCATGGTGGTGCGGAACTCGTAGTCCACCCCGGACTGCATGATGACCTTGATGGAGCGCTTGACCTTCTCTACGTCCACCCTCGTCCCGGCCAGGTCCTCGTAGCGGGCGTCGAGGGGCGCCTTCAGGTCCATGGCCACGAAGTCCAAAAGCCCCGCGTCCAAGAGGTCCTCCAGCATGTCAGGGTCGGTGCCGTTGGTGTCCAGCTTGACCTTGACGCCCAGCGTCCTGAGCTTGCGCACCAGCTCGGGAAGGTCCTTGTGGATGGTAGGCTCACCTCCCGTCACCACCACCCCGTCCAGGAACTCCTTGTTCTCCAGGACGAAGCCCTCGACGAGCTCGAAGGGTATCTCCTCGTAGCTTTCCGGCTCGAGCACCAGCTCGCGGTTGTGGCAGAAGGGGCAGCGGAAGTTGCAGCCCGGAAGGTAAATGACGGCGGTCACGCAGCCGTCCCAGTCCAGCAGCGAGGTGCGATTGAAGCCGGCGATCTTGGGCATCTTCCAACCTCTATCCCCTGCCCATGTATAACGGTGCCGGACGAACCTTTGGATGAGGCGGACCGATTAGGACCCGGTCGGTCGCCCGCTCCCCGCTCCCAATCGAAAGCATGATGGCCTCGGTATCTCTTCGTTGTGGCGTGAGCGCGGAAGGAGCGAAGGGCAGCGAGGCCATGGGATTCCCATCGGTCCAGGTCTACACCGGCCTTGGCTCTTCCCATTCCTGGATATGGTCCGCGCAATGTCTTGAGGGCTTTGGGCTGCTGCGCGCCTCCTTCGTGGACTCCGGGTCCGTGCTCCGCGCCCGGCCGGACGCGCTGGTGTTCTCGGGCGGGGACGGCTTCGGCATGGCCGAGGAGCTGGAGGAGGCTGGCCTGGACCGTGTACGAGGGTTCGTGTCCTCGGGGGGCACATACATCGGCATCTGCGCCGGGGCCTATCTGGCCCTGACGTCCTCGTCCTACCCCCGGCGGAGCCTGGAGATGGTGCGCGCGCCCATCACGAACATGGCCGTCGACCCTCCCCCGAACATCGCCATGCCGGACAAGTACCTGTACGATTGCGGGGGGCACCGGGTCTTCCACCCCGTCCGCGGCGATGTCCTCCTGGACATGGGCGGTGGGCCTATGGCCGCCCCGATGTTCGGTGGCCCCATCTGGAAGGGGGTGCAGGGCGGCGAGGTTGTGGCCCGCTACCAGGGATGGGGGGAGGGGGCCGTCCTGCTCTCGGACGAGGATGTGGCCCGCCGGACATTGTTGGGCAAGGGGGCGGTGCTGCGGGTCAGGTACGGCAAGGGGAGTATGTGGCTATCCGGCCCCCACCTGGAACATCCAGGATACCCGGATGCCAACCGGCTCCTCGGGGACATGATCCTGGAGGCGGGGGTCAGGGAATCGCCACCGTCGGCCCCTATGGAGGGGGTGCTGGAGGTGGTGGCGGTCCGGCGGCTCCTGTCCGAGGCGAGGGTCGCCTACCGCGGGCTGGAGGGCACCAGCTGGACCATTGGACGCAAGGTCTGGGAGCATGAGAAGATCGGCTATTTCGTGAACGCCATGTGGGAGCGGGTGCAGGAGCCGGAGTGCCATGGCGAGAGGCTCTTCGTCCCAGCGACCATGGAGATGGAGCTGTCCGGCATCGTCAGGTCCTTGCGGGGCATGAGGAGGGACGTGGCCTTGGGCCATGACACGACCGCCCAGGCGGAGCAGCTCTTCGAGGCCCTTTCCTCCTGCGCCTCCTCCTTCTTCAACCACTACTTCGAATGGCGGCTGAGGGCTAGACTGGCGTCTGAGCGAAGGGGCTAAGCGAACTTTTTTCAGCCGGGTAGATGGTTGGAGGGCGTTCAGGTGCATGGAATGGAAGGCGCGCCGACGATGGAGCAGGGGGCCGTGGCAGCGGAGGCGCCTTCCTGGAGACCGAGCATCATCGCCTTCTGCTGCAACTGGTGCGCGTACGCGGGCGCCGACCTGGCGGGGGTCACCAGGAGGCAGTACGCGCCGGAGGTGAGGGTGCTGCGGGTGATGTGCTCCGGCCGCGTCTCCCCCGGGATGATCCTGAGGGCCTTCACCTCAGGGGCCGACGGAGTGATGGTGCTGGGATGCCATCCTGGGGACTGCCATTACCGCGTCGGCAACCTCTACGCCGAGAAGCGGGTGGCGCAGGTGCGCGAGCTATTGGACCTGGCAGGGGTGGACCCTTCCCGCCTTCTGCTCAGATGGGTCTCCGCCTCGGAGGGGGCGCTCTTCGCCTCCAGCATGAACGAGTTCGTGGGGCACATCCGTTCCATGGGGCCGATAGGAGGAGGACATGCCGACCGACCCTAGGCTGGAGAGGTACGGGGCCAGCAGGTGCGTGGATTGCGGACGCTGCACCTACGCCTGCCCGGCCGCCCAGATCGGCGGCGACTTCTCGCCCCGAAGGATAATGGAGCAGATGCTCCTGTCCGGCAAGGTGCCGCAGAACAAGGACATCTGGCTCTGCATGACCTGCAAGCAGTGCACCCAGGTGTGCCAGTTCGGGGTGTCCTTCCATGAGGTGATAAGGGAGATCAGGCCGGGGCTGAGGGGGCTCCTGCCCCCGGAGGGCAACCATGGGGGGGCGCCCGAGGCGATGGAAAGGCTCACCGCGATCCCAGGCATCAGGCCCAGGAAGCAGAGGTGGATGACCTCCGACCTGAAGCTGGACCAGGGGTCGGACACCCTGCTCTTCGTGGGCTGCACGCCCTTCTTCGACGTCATCTTCCGCTACCTGAGGCAGGACCTCCTGGAGATCCCCCGCTCCGCGGTCCGCCTGCTGAACGCTGCGGGGGTGGCCCCCCGCCTGCTCATGGACGAGCGGTGCTGCGGGCATGACTCCTACTGGCTGGGCGATGAGGAGCTGTTCGAGAGGCAGGCGCGCCTCAATGTGGAGGCCGTGGAGGGCCTGGGCATCAGGAGGCTGGTGGCCTTCTGCCCCGAGTGCATGGTCACATGGAAGCAGGTCTATCCCAAGGTGGTGGGGAAGCTGGACCTCGAGGTCACCAGCGTGGTCGAGGTCGTCGCCCAGGCCATGAAGGAGGGGAAGCTGGGCCTCTCGGGGTCCGATGAGGGCCTGACGTTCCAGGACCCGTGCCGCCTAGGACGGCATGCCGGCGTGTACGATGCGCCCAGGGAGCTGATCCGGGCCATGGGCCAACTGCTGGACATGCCCCGCTCCCGGGAGATGTCCGCCTGCTGCGGCAACTCCTCCTTCGTGAACTGCGGGCCCCAGACCAGGCAATGGCAGCTGGAGCGCACGGCCGAGGCCCTGGACTCGGGGGCCGGTCGGTTGCTCACCGCCTGCCCCAAGTGCCTCATCCATATGACCTGTGCGCTCACCGAGGGCGTGCAGCTGGTGGAACGGAGGAGTATGCCCCTGGAGGACGTCCACGTCATGGCCGCCTCCCGGCTGGCCAGCTCAGCGCCATCCATCATCAAGTAGCTGGCCGAGAAGCTTGGCCAGGTCGACGTAGACCTTCTCCCCCCGCTCGCTCAGGACGACGGTCTCGTGGCCCCCATCGGACTCGTAGGAGATCAGGCCACGCCCCCTCATCCACTCGAGGTACTTCACCAGAACGTCGTAGTTCAGGCGCGTGGCCAGTTGCAGGCGGGTCTTGAGCATGGGGCGGCCCTCCCTCCATAGGCGCTCCATGATGCGGGCGACCACGAAGATGTCGGGCCTCTCCATCCCACGCTCGGAGGGCATGCCTCAGTCCTCCATGGGCCCTTCGCCCTCGATGAGGGCTTGCATCCTGGCCCTCCGCTCATCCCACTCGCTGGCGATGTGCGCTTCCTCATCGCGCTCCCATCTCCTCACGAACAGGAGGATGGCGACCGCCCCCAGGACGCTGAGCAGGCCGACAATGAAAAGCACGACCTCGCCCTCGAGACCGCTCAGGGCTGCCCTCCATGAATTGATGAGCATGGAAGAGCCCATGGAGACGAGGAGGAACACGAGGAGCCCGAGGCTGGGATTCCTGAGATATGCGCCCTTCCTGCGTAGCCTCATCCATCTGGGCATGGCTTCCCCGGCGCGCATCAG
>JALOTM010000200.1 GCA_025457905.1 Methanomassiliicoccales archaeon | reverse complement strand
TCCCAGAGGATATTTCCTCCGTTCGGAAGGTTCGAGGCATTCGGGGCTAGCTCCACAAGACTATTATCTCAGTGCCTTCGTGCGATAACTGGTTCTGAACATGGAAGGGACAAAGCTTCAGGAGGCGACTTTCGCCGCAGGCTGCTTCTGGCACGTCGAAGATGCGTTCATGCAGATCAAGGGAGTCGAGATGACCGAGGTCGGGTTCATGGGAGGCCATACCTCCAACCCCAGCTACAAGCAGGTCTGCACCAAGACAACCGGGCACGCCGAGGTGGTGCATCTGCTCTACGACCCCGCACGGGTGACCTATGCCCAGCTTCTCGAGGCATTCTGGTCCATGCACGATCCCACGCAGGTGAACCGCCAAGGCCCGGATGTGGGGGACCAGTACCGGACGGCCATCTTCTACTACACGGAGGAGCAGAGGAGGCAGGCCGAGGAGTCAAAGGCGCGCCATCAGGCGTCTGGTGAGTATGATAGGCCTATCGCCACGGAGATCACCAAGGCCACGACCTTCTGGAGGGCGGAGGAGTACCATCAGAAGTATTTCCAGAAGCACGGGATCTCGCATTGTCCTGCCTGAGGCTCAAAGATCCCTTGTCAGGCCTCCCCGCCCCTCCTTTCCATTCACGGGGAGGTATCCGTTGAGCATCCATTCCTTGCGGTAGGAGATGAACTCTACCGTGAAGTATAGCCCCCAGAGCATCTCGAGGCCCATGAACACCAGTACCAGCCCGGATACGTCCAGGTCCACACCGATGCGGACGCCCTCGACCGCCATACTAGATAGCATCTGGCCCCTGTCGGTGACCAACCATATCCAGATGGCCAGCAGTATGGCCACCGCCCATCCGAAGCAAAATCGGGACCAGGACCCCTTTGGATAGAAACCGCGCAAGAAGGTCACCAATAGCAGGGGCAGGGCGAACCACAGGATGACAGCCATGGCCCTTTCCAGCTCCTGGGACAGCAGGTCCATGTGCTCCATCTGCAGCGAATCGGCGAGGGCGATCAGGACCGAGCTGATCACCAATATGAGAATCGATGGCCATATCCAGTAGCGCCCAGCGGCCTTGCGGGCCTCCTTGACGCCGACGATGCAGCGGCCGTAGCGGGGGTGGAAGTCCGTGAGAGCATCGTGCCTCGCCTTCTCCGGGGCCCGGGGCAGGGCGCGCAGGATGGAGACGAGGAAGGCGCGACGGCGGTCCACGTACTCGCCGATGCGGAACAGGCACAAGAACCCGATGAATACGTACAGGAGCATCCAGATGGGCTCGAGGCTCAAGGGGAGTCCCTGGGAGCGGACGAACGCCTCAAGCTCCCCTCCTAGAAGGATGGCCCATAGGTAGAGCCCAATGAAGAGCGCCCTCGCCAAGCCGAAGAGCAGCCTACCAAGGCTACCGCCGGGGTAGAAGGCCATGACGAAGGAAAGCGCCATGACGATCAGGCCCCAAACTAGGAGGGCATCGCCCTCCCACCCAAGGACCTCCTCGATCCCTGCGGCGAGAGGGGAGTCCAATGCCCCCAGCAATGCCGTGCCCAGGACCACGATGGTCATTGGTAGGGCCAAGAAGAGGGCCAAGGCCCGGGTCGCCCCCCTCACTCCCCTCTCCAGCGAACCAATCCGTAGGCTGATCTCGGCTCTCCGGCCAGGTGGGAGAGGCGGAGCTGGTGGGACCTTGAGACCCCGCCCGCTCCTCCATTCGCGACGCCGGTCGTGGAACTCCGCTAGATAACGCACCCCAGACAAGACCAGGATGAGCATCAGGAGTAAGGTGATCGAACTGACCTGAGCATCGACACCCAGGTCCGCTAGCGCCAGCGCCAGGCCTGTGGCCTCCATCATCAGCCATACCAGGATGGCCAGGACGCTAGAGAACAAGAGGCCGAAAGCCAATCTCGAGAGCGTCCCTCTGGGATAGAATCCCTTGCACCATGCCAAGATCACCAGGGGACAGCTCAGGATGGCGACCCACCAGGTCATGGAACCCAAGCAGTCCATGAAGGCCAACTGCTCTGGGGTCTCCCAACCCATGGAAGGCAGCAGCAGACGGCATGAAATCAGGGTGAGGGCGGCGAGCGATAGGCAGAAGGCCGCCCTCATGGCCGAACGGGAGGAAAGGCAGGCATCACCCTCCTCGAGCCCGAATTCGGACGAGGCCGTAGCTGGAGAACGCTTCGACCGCACCCGCCTCCCTTGGCTTGCACCCCAAGCGTCCGCATGATCGGAATATTCGCAGCCATGCCCCGTGGCCCGGGCCACCTGCCACATCGAGAAGATGGCCACAAGCTGCCCCGCTTCAAGGTAGCTCTCCACCCCCAGGTGTTCCTCGACAACTTGGAATGGCCCGCTTAGGAAGAAGATGAACAGGAAGGCGATGGCCATTCCCGAGGCCAGGACCCCGAAGGTCAGCCTGGACTTAGAGCCCAATGGATAGTAACCGTTGAAGAAGTAGGCGGCAGCCACCATTGCACCGGCCAAGGCAACGTATGTCAGAAGGTCAGTGAGAGGTTCTGAAAGCCCATCAGCCGAGCCATAAAGCCCCGCCCAGAGCATCACCAATCCGAAGGGCACTAGGACGAAGGTTAGCAGTGCAGGCACCATCCTCAGCACCCCATCCGTGACCCTCCCATGCCTCAGGTCGAAGTCGCTCAAGGCGACACCTCCGGTGGACGCCACTGGAAGCGGTATTCCAAGGTCATCCTGGCATCCAGGAATTGGACGGTGACCTTGAGCATCAGGTCGTCCTCATGCATGGCAAGATGGGCGGCGGCATCCTCGGATAGGACCACCAGCAGCTCCCCTTGGGTAATCGGGCCGAGGGCAACAGTCTGCTCTCCTCCGCCCAAGGTGGCGGTGGAATTGGTGAGTATGGTGGCGACTTCGACCTCCTGTCCAACCAGCAGGTCCTCGGCCTCAAGCT
>JALOTM010000199.1 GCA_025457905.1 Methanomassiliicoccales archaeon | reverse complement strand
CTCCTGCAGCTCCCCGGAGAGCATGCGCTCCAGGACACGGTCCATATGGGCGCGCATGTCCTCGAACTCGGCATCGAACATCTCGAAGAGGTCGTCCCACTCGTCCTTGCGCTTCCTTGCGGCCATGGGCATCACCTCACGTACTCGAAGTCCTTCACGATGCGCTCGTACTTGCTCAGCTCCGTCCTGGCCACCGGCTTGATCTTCTGCATGGCCTCGGTGAAGCACTCCATGTCCACCTTCTCCTTCTTGAGGGATTCGGGCCTGAGCTCCTTGCCCTTGGCCACGATCCTGCGGATGGCCAGCATGACCGCCTCGTTCACCACCGCGGAGATGTCCGCGCCGGTGTAGCCGTCCGTGCGCCGGGCCAGCTCGGCCACGTCCACGTTGGGGGCCAGCGGCTTGTCCTTGAGGTGCACCTTGAAGATCTGCTTCCTGGCCTCCAGGTCGGGGGCGCCGATCTTCACCAGGCGGTCGAAGCGCCCCGGGCGGAGCATGGCGGTGTCCAGCATGTCCGGGCGGTTTGTGGCGGCGATCACCACCACGTTGTGCAGTGACTCCAGGCCGTCCATCTCCGTGAGCATCTGCGATATCACCCGCTCCGTCACATGGGAGTCGGCGTCTCCGCCCCGGGTGGGGGCGATGGCGTCGACCTCGTCCAGGAAGATTATGCAGGGCGCCGCGGTCCGGGCCTTGCGGAAGGTCTCCCGCACGGCCTTCTCGGACTCGCCCACCCACTTGGACAGGAACTCCGGCCCCTTGACGTTGATGAAGTTGGCCTCCGACTCGGTGGCCACGGCCTTGGCCAGGAGGGTCTTGCCCGTCCCTGGGGGGCCGTAGAGCAATATGCCCTTGGGGGGCGTGGCGTGCATGTGCTCGAAGGCCAGCCCGTACTTCAGTGGCCATTCCACGGCCTCGCGCAGCTCGCGCTTGGCGTCCTCCAGCCCCCCGATCTCGTCCCAGTGGACGTTGGGGGACTCGATGAGCACCTCCCTCATGGCCGAGGGCTGCATCTCCCTCAGGGCGGCGAAGAAGTCGTCCTTGGAGACGTTGATCTTGTTGAGCACCTCCATGGGGATGACCTCCAGCTCCAGGTCCAGCTCGGGGATGATGCGCCTCAGGGAGCGCATGGCCGCCTCCTTGGCCAAGGCCGACAGGTCCGCGCCGGCGTAGCCGTGCGTCAGGTCCGCCAGGCGCTCCAGGTCCACGTCGCTGGCCAGGGGCATCCCGCGAGTGTGGATCTGCAGTATCTCCAGGCGCCCGTTGCGGTTGGGGATGTTGATCTCGATCTCGCGGTCGAAGCGGCCCGGCCTGCGGATGGCGGGGTCCAGGGCGTTGGGGCGGTTGGTGGCCCCTATGACCACCACCTTCCCTCTTCCCTCAAGGCCGTCCATCAGCGCCAGGAGCTGCGCCACCACGCGGCGCTCCGTCTCCCCGGTCACCTCGTCCCGCTTGGGCGCGATGGAATCTATCTCGTCGATGAATATTATGGAGGGGGCGTTCTCCTGGGCCTGCTTGAATATCTCGCGCAGGCGCTCCTCGGACTCGCCGTAGAACTTGCTCATGATCTCCGGGCCGCCCAGGGACACGAAGTTGGCGTTGGTCTCACCGGCCACGGCCTTGGCCAGGAGGGTCTTGCCGGTCCCAGGTGGGCCGTGCAGCAGGACCCCCTTGGGCGCCTCCACGCCCAAGCGCTCGAAGAGCTCCGGGTGCCGGAGGGGCAGCTCGATCATCTCGCGCACCTTCTTCACCTCGTCGCTCAGCCCCCCGATGTCCTCGTAGGTGACGTGGGGGATGCGCGCCTGGGTCTCCTTGATGGGCTTGTCGCTGATCTTGACCTCGGTCTCGCGGCTGACCAGGACGGCGTCCGCGCCCGGGGAGTACGAGACCACCACCAGGTCGATCCTGCGCCCCATGACGTTGATCTCGATCACGTCCCCGCGGGTGACGGCCCTCCCTTCCAGGGACTGGCTGAGGTACTCCTCCCCGCCCATGATGCGCAGCTGCTCCGTGGGCGCGAAGGTGATCTTCTGCGCCTCCTTGATGACCACCTTGCGGATGGCCACCTTCTCGTCTATGCCGGCCTCGGCGTTGCGGCGGATGGTGCCGTCCACCCGGATGAGGCCGCGGTTCACGTCCTCGGGGTAGCCGGGCCACACTATGGCCACGGTCCGCTTCTTGCCTTCGATCTGCACCACGTCGCCGGGGGTGAGCCCGAGCACGTCCATTACCGCCGGGTCCACCCGGGCGATGCCGCGGCCAGCGTCCTTGGACTTGGCCTCGGCCACCTTGAGCACCTTCTCCGATGAGTCCATGCCTATCTACACATCCATCCTGAGGGGATCACTTCACCTCGACCTTCTTCTTGGTCTCCTTCTCCTCTTCCTTCTTCCTCTTGGCCAGGCTGAGCTCCAGCACCCCGTCCTCCAGCTTGGCCTCGACCGCGTTCTCGTCCGCGTCGTCGGGCAGGGCCAGGCGGCGGTGGAAGCTGAAGTAGCCGCGCTCCTTGCGGATGTAGCCCTTCCTCTCCTCCTCGCTCTCCTGCTCCTTCTTGGCGGAGATGTCGATGATGCCGTCGCCCACCATCACGTTGACGTCCTCCTTGGCCAGCCCGGGCAGGTCGGCCATGATGAGGTACCTGTCGTCCTCCTCCTTGACATCGATGGCGGGGAACTTGGGCGGGGAGGTGAGCATCGAGGGCCACAGTGGATAGTCGAAGTCCTCGTTGAACTCCTCCATCAGCTTCTCCATCTCTCGCACCAGCGCCGAGGGCGCCAACATCCTGCCAGGGCCCATCGAGCCGAAGTGCCTGGCGGGCAACCAGATCCTGTTCCTGTCTTCAGCCATACTCCTCACCTTTTCTTAGATATCAACTACTAGTTAACAACTAGCAAATCGCTATTGTTAGTGCTTCTATATATATCTATT
>JALOTM010000198.1 GCA_025457905.1 Methanomassiliicoccales archaeon | reverse complement strand
CCGAGGTCCTGGGCGGGATCAGCCTGTACACGGTGGACTCCCGGGCCGCGGGGCGCATCCGGCTTAAGGAGCCCGTGGTGGCATCCCACGGCGACCGCTTCATCCTGCGCTCGGTCTCGCCCTCGGTCACCCTGGGCGGCGGCGTCGTCCTGAACCCGCACCCGGCGCGGCGCTTCTCCGAGGAGGTGATCCGCGACCTCATGCACGACGACCCGGCAATGCGCATCGTGGGGCTGGCGAAGGACGCGGGCCTGCACGGCATCTCGCGCCGGCGGATCGACGCGGTCTTCGCGGACGCAGGCCAGAAGACGGAGAAGCTCATCGCGGGGCTGCTCTCGTCCGGGGAGCTGGTGCGGTTCGACGCGGCCAACGACCTCATGGTGCACGGCTCGTACCTGGAGCGGCTCAAGGCGGTCCTGCTCTCCGGGGTGAGGCAGTACCACGAGAAGAACCCCTCCTCGCCGGGCATCTCCCGGGAGCACCTGCGGTCATCGGTCCAGGGCGGGGTTGACCCCAAGCTCTTCCACCGGGTCCTCCAGGACCTCATCAGGAAGGGCGACCTCTCAGAATCGGGCCCCATTATCACGGCCAAAGGATTCAGCGCCTCCATGGCATCGGACCACACCGACGCGCTGGAGGCCATCGCGAAGGCCGTCGAGGCCGCAGCCTTCGCCCCCCCCCGGGTGGTGGAGCTGGCGGAGCAGCTGCGGCTGCCCCAGCGAAAGGTGCTGGAGATCCTCGCCTTCCTCTGCCGGGAGGGACGCCTGGTGAGGATCAACGACGAGCTCTACCTGTCCGGCGCCCACGAGCAGGCCCTCAGGGAGCGCGTGCGGGAATTCATCGAGCAGAACCAGGCGCTGGCACCGGCGGACATGAAGACCATCGTGGGGGCGACGCGGAAATTCGCCATCCCCTTCCTGGAATACCTCGACCGCATCCACTTCACCATCCGCGTGGGGGATGCGCGCAAGCTTGCCGCGGCCCGGGGATCCTCGTGACGGAGGGGGCTTTGCGGGGCTGGTCGATCAGCGAGGGATGAGCTTCCGGATGAGGAATATCCTGTCCTTGAGCTTGAGCTTCCAGTAGAGCGGGCTCAGAACGAGCGTCCGTATGATCTCTTTCTTGGTCATCGCCATTCCCCTGTCATGAAAATGTCCATACCGGGGAGATAAGCTTAAACCATGCCAGATCCTGTTTGTCTTTATATATCAGTTGATTACAGATGTTCTGCTTCGTGGCACCGCATCCATGAGGTAAATTGTGCCGGGATTCATGACGCTATCCGCTCCCGTTGCCCATGGGGGATCACCACGAACCCATGAGAAGCGCTCTATTGCTTGTTTTAATGTGATCGCGCCCGAAGGGCTGGGAGCATCAATATTTTGGCGGCAACCGGTGGCGAAGGTCGCGAGAGGGTCTGAAAGGCTTATTCCTTCGCCGCAGGGCCCGATGTGCACGCCTGCAGGATCAAAGCATCGAGGTCGTCCTCGAGGGTCGCGTCCGGGTACTGCCGCTTCACCGCCTGGAAGCGCGTGCACGCTGCCTTGCGGTTGCCCTTCTTCAGGTAGAACCTGCCGATGGACAGGTCGTGCCTGGCCAGGAGGGTGCGGGCTTCCTTCAGCTTCAGGGACGCGTCCTCGGCCTGGGGAGAGCCGGGGTACGTCTTGAGGAAGGCGTCCAGGCTCTGGATGGCCCTGGTGGTCTGGCTCTGGTCGCGGTCGAAGGTGCCCATCTGCTGGAAATGGCACATGCCGATGCGGTACAGGCAGCGCCCCGCCTCGGCGTCCGTGGGGTAGAGGAGGCGGAACTCCTGGTAGTTCTTCAGCGCCGACTCGTAGTCCTCGTTGTCGTAGTAGAGGTCGGCCGTGGCCAGGAGCGCCATGCGGGCGAGGTCATGGCTCGGGTAGTACGTCCGCACCTGCATGAACGCCTCGGAGGCCTTTTCCACGCTCTTCTTCCTGGCCAGCGCCTGGGCCTCGTCGAACAGCTCCTGGGCGGGCTTGACGCCCTCCTCGTCGTGGGCGCACCCGCCAAGGAGGAGCGCTGCGAGGCAGACTGCCAGGACCATGGCGCATACGGTTCTCATGCAGGGGCTCACGTTAAGACAGTTCATGCGGAAAAATCAAGGGCGTATTTCATGGACGAGGCCGTCCTTGACGGTGAGCACGTGGACGGTCCTGGCCACCGTGCCTGCCGGCGAGAACGACAGGATGCCGCTGGCGCCCGGGTACTGTTTCAGTCCCGCGACGTATCCCTTCACCCCTGCGCGGGAGGGCCCGCGCTCTGAGAGATAGCCCTGCACGATGCGGGCCGCGTCGTAGGCGCTTGCCTCCCAGACCGTCGGCGGGGCGCGGAAGGCGGCCGAGAAGGCACGGTCGAAGTCCCGCACCGGAGTCAGGTCGCTGGCCTGATAGAACCCGCTGAGGAACACCGCGTCCTCCACGTGCCGAGCGCCCACCTTGATGAACTCGGGGCTGTCCCACAGGGCGGGGCCGAAGAGCCTGGCCCTGATCCTCAGGAAGGTGAGGTAGGATGCCGCCAGGGCCGCGTTCTGGGCCGAGTCGGGGATGAGCAGCGCCTCGATGGCATCGCCCCGGGCCGGGGCCTTCTTCCGACCCGGGAAGAGGGCCTCGAGCTCCTGCCGGAAGTCGACCCGGGACGGGGCGTAGACCCGGGACCGCACGACCTGCACCCCGAACGAGGGCGCCAGGCGCCCGAAGTGCCCGGAGAAGGTCCTGCCGAACTGGTCGTCCGGGCTCAGGACCCCGAACCTGGTGACGCCCAGGGAGCGGGCGGCGTCCAGCAGTGCCCTGGCCTGCATCTCCACGGTGAGGAAGACGCCGAAGCAGCAGGTCCCGTCTTTGGGCCTGAGTTCCGCCTGGGTGAACACCAGGGCCGGGATGCCCCTGGCCTGGACCTCCCCGCACGCG
>JALOTM010000197.1 GCA_025457905.1 Methanomassiliicoccales archaeon | reverse complement strand
GCCTCTGTGAGGGAAGAGCCCACCTCCTGGTCCAGGAAGGCGGTCACGTCCCTCTTGCCCCGGGAAGCGCCGCTGGCGGCCATGAGGTTGAGCAGCAGTGGATGTCCTTGGCTCTCCCTTACCGCGGCCTCCACATCCCCCGCCCTCATGGCGGCGGCCATCTGCCGGGCGGCCCCATCCTTCAGGCCCAGCAACTCCAGTCGTGCGCATTCTGGGCGCCCGATGGGATACCAGGCAGGGACATTCCGTGAAATCAGTACGAGCTTTGCACCCTCCGTGGTCCTGAAGGCCTCGAAGAGAAGGCCCAGGAACGGTACCAAAGCCTCTCTGGCCTTGTGCAGGTCGTCGATGAACAGCACTGGCCTGGCTGCGGATAGGTCCTTCAACAGCGCTGCGTAGGACTCCGTCCCTGACAGGCCTTCCTTGCATCTGATGGAAAGCTCGGCCGCACCTGCGGCCAGAAAGAGCCCGCACAGCTCCTCCAGCAACGGCGCCTCACCCTCCCATTCGTGCAGGGTGTGCCAAAGCTGGGGCGCGCTCCCTAGGTTAGCCTCGTATGCCCATGATGCCAGGGTGCTCTTCCCGATACCAGGCAGTCCGGTGATGAGGATGGTCCGCCTCGAGCTGTCGTGGAGAAGCCCTATCAGTTCCCTCCTTTCCTCCTCCCTTCCGAAGAACGCATCCAGTCTGGGCCTTCCGTGCGAGCGGGATGGGACGGACACCTCCTGCCTCCCAAATGCTGCCCTAAGAGAGGCCTCGGTCAGCACATCATCTGTCCGGGCGGCCTCGGCCAGATCGAACAAGGATGGGGATTTGCACCAGGCCTTTGACAGGCGCGCCAGCTCCTCGAAGGCAACATCCTTCCTCTCCCCCCCTCCCTCGAGGGACACCCTGCGGGACATGAGGTCGCTGATGAGCGCCTCGGCCGCCGCCTGCCCTTTCGCCGTCAGGAAGTAGGCCTTCCGTCGCTTCTTGGCGCCACGCACATGGGCCAGGCGGTCCAGGACCAATTCTTCGGCCTGGAGTGAGGCCAGTGCCCGGGAGGCGTTGTGCACCTGAGTGCCGAGGCGCTGGGCCATACCCTCCTGGCTGGCCCCGATGGGCACCTCCATCTCGTCGCGAAAGCGGTCCATCTCATGGAGGTGGAGGAGGAGCCTCTCACCCTGGGAAAGGATCAGCCTCGGCATAGGCAGCGCATCGTCATGATGGCACAAAAACCTCTTGAGCCGGTTCTCAAAACAAATGGGATGTTTGAGAAAATTACTGCAAAAAGGCGGTCATGCCTCAAATATGCCCGTTGCGGGTGGTAGGAGCACAAGAGGTGTAGAAAATGGACCTCAAGAACACCAAGATTGCCGGCATGGCCTTAGCACTGATGATGCTCATCGGGGCCCTCGTGGTCCCCGCGAGCGCCGAGGCCGCGCCTGCCGACCTGACCGAGCAACTGACCACCGAGGACGGCTCCACCGACCTTCTGGGCGGCGGGGACCACTTCTTCGTACGCTTCGGGGAGGACTCCGCCTTCGGGATAGTCTGGGGGACGGAAGAGAACCCCAACAACGTTTACTTCGTGAGCATCGTCGCCAGGTATCTGGGAGTGGCCCAGTTCTATAACAACCAGGGTGAGCTCCTGAGAGCGAACCATTCCTGCAAGGTGTACACCATGTACGCCGTAAAGCTGGACAACGTCCTGGAGTTCAATGACCTCAACCAGAACGGCGTTCTCGGATACATGCGAACCTACAACGAGGAGGCGAACGCCTACTCCGACTACATCAGCATCGAGCCCATCTATAAGATGGCCAGCCTGAAGACCGCTTGGAACGCCTCGGAGATAATCTTCACCGAGGACGAGGACGGCAAGCACTGGGACTTCGACCTTACGGCCTCGGAGATCCCATACCGGGCCATCAGAGAGAACGCCGACGTAGATGTCGGTGACGGCGTGCTCAACGAGTTCAAGCTCTCCTTCCACCTGGACGCGAGTGCGATGCACGTCGACAACGCCAGCATCCCCCAGTGGCGCGTGACCGTGAACCACGGGCCCCTTGGCGCCACCTGGTTCACCGGCCTGCAGAGGATGGAGAACCGGGAGGTCAGCGGCGACGTCCCCCGATACCAGGTGAAGTGGGACAAGGAGATCGTCGGCTGGGACTTCGACGCCAACAACACCAACCCGATGCTGCTCGTGGAGTTCGAGACCATACTTGGCAACTACATCCCGCCCTTCGTGAACGCGGTGCTAAACGAGCTTCAGTACCGCCTGATGCTCCTGGCGACCAACCAGCTTGGCTACATGGAGATGCAGTCCGAGACCGGGCAGGTCATGCTCAACCAATCGACTGGTGGCCTGCCCAGTGCCAAGGAGGTCGCCTCTCCCCGCCTGAGCTTCGGCGGTGAGTGGAGCAAGGTGGGCAGGTTGGAATGGGTCACCAACATCACCGTGGACGGTGAGCCACAGCAGGCCAGGGCGCAGGTCATGGCCGCGTACGCCTTCATGATCGCGGCCCACAACGGCATGACCTTCGCGGGCTTCGCGTCGCTGTGCGGAATCACCTATGCCGCCGGCGCGGCCATCGTGCACGACCCCACCTACTCCGCCGAGTCCATGGTTAACGTCAGCTATGTCCTCGATGACGGGGACCAGGCCCCCTTCCCATTCTGGCTGCTGATGATGGCTGGCGTGGTCGTGGGCGCCGTCCTAATATCGGCCCTCATACTGGCCAGGCGCCAGGGCTCTGGCTCTCGGAGCAAGGACAGCTACGAGCGCCCCGCCTCGGAGGAGAAGAGCGAGTGGAGCGAATACTACGAAAAGAAGTAATCCCGAAGGCCTCCATCACAAACCCTTGCCCCTCTTGTCCTTCCTTTCTGAGGGCAGAAATCGCTGCGCCTGCCACAACAGCCGTGGCCTCTTGGAGAGGCGGCCTCATCG
>JALOTM010000012.1 GCA_025457905.1 Methanomassiliicoccales archaeon | reverse complement strand
GGTCACGGCCTGGTCAGGAAGGACCTCAAGCTCTCGTTCAGCGATGCCATGGACTGGTCGCTGATTATGAGAGGCGGCACCAGGCGGACAGTGCTCCCCCCGGCCACATTGACCAGCTGCTTCCTCTGGAAGGCATAGTCCTTGAACTCCTTGGCCCTTTCGCCCTCCATCTCCACGCCGATCATCAGGCCCTTGCCCCTCACATCCTTGACCAGGGGGCTGCCCGCGCAGATGCCGCGGAGCCGGGCCATCCATTCCTCCCCCTTCCGATTCGCTCTCTCCGCCAGCTTCTCCTGCTTCATGGTACGGATCACGGCGGTGGCCACCGCGCATCCCAGCGGATTCCCTCCGAAGGTGGTGCCATGCGAGCCAGGCGTGAACGCCTTGGACACCTCCATCGTGGACACGATGGCACCGATGGGGTAGCCGCCCCCCAGGGCCTTGGCCAGAGTGATGATGTCGGGAACGATGCCATAATGCTCGAACCCGAACCATCGGCCGGTGCGGCACAGTCCGGTCTGGACCTCGTCCATGATGAGCATGGCGCCCTTGTCGGTGCACAGGTCGCGAGCGGTGCGCACGAACTCGAGGCTGGGGACCTTGATGCCCCCCTCCCCTTGGATCGGTTCCATGATCAGGGCTGCGATGTCCGTGCTGATGGCCGACTTGAGGCCCTCCACGCTCCCGTACTCGATGAAGTCGAAGGCCTGGGAGATCAGCGGCTCGAAGCCGGACTGGTACTTCTTCTGGCCGGTGGCCGACAAGGCGACCGAGGTCCTCCCGTGGAAGGAATTGACCGTGGCCACGAAGCGGGGACGGCCGGTCCTCTTACAGGCCAGCTTGAGCGCCCCCTCGTTGGCCTCAGCGCCGCTGTTGACGAAGAGCGAGACCGCCAGAGGCCAGGGCACGATGGAGGCTATGGCCTCCCCCAGCTCGGCCTGCTCCTTTATGTAATAGAGGTTAGAGGTATGGATGAGCTTCCGCGCCTGCCTGGATATGGCCTCCACCATGGCCGGATGGTTGTGCCCCAGCGCGTTCACGGCGATCCCGGCCACGAAGTCCAGGTACCGGCAGTTGCCTATGTCGTAAAGGTACTCGCCCTCCCCGCGCTCGAAGCACACATCCTCCCTCCCGTAGTTCTGGAAGAGGTAGGATCTGTGCAGTTGCTTGATCTCCTCGAGACTGAGTCCTTCCATGCTACCACCTCAGGCGGTCACCGTCGTCCCCAGGTTGCCTCCCGATAGCAGCTGGTTCACGATGGCGTCCTTCTCCTTCCCGTCCAGCATGTGCACGGCCTTGACGCCGCCGCGCACCGCCAGCTGGCAGGCCTTGACCTTGGGGATCATGCCGTCCTTGACCACTCCCTCTTGGATGAGCTCATCGAGCTGTGCCGCTGTCACCTCCCGGATGGTGGTCTCCGGCCTGCCGAACTCCCTCATCAAACCGGGCACGTCGGTAATGAGCACCATTTCCTCGGCCTTGATGGACCGGGCGATCTGCGCCGCAGCCGTGTCCGCGTTGACGTTCATGAGGCGGTGGTCGCGGGTGGAGCAGATCGGGTACAGGACAGGCACAAAGCCCCCGGAGATGAGGTTGTTGAGGTTGAGCGGGTCCACGTAGCAGACCTCGCCCACATTCCCAAGGTCGACGATGACCTCCTTTCCCTCCTGGTCCTTGACGGCCACGGGGTCCAGCTTCTTCGCTACCAAGGTGTCCCGCTCCGCCCCCTGCAGGCCCACGGCCTTCACCTGCACGCGCTTGAGCGCGTAAACGATCTCCTCATTGATTCGGGAAAGGACCTCGTTGGCCACCTCGAGGGTGGCCTGGTCGGTGATCCTCAGTCCTGCCACCTTCTGGACAGGAAGGCCGCGCCTCCGGAGCTCCTCGTTTATCTCCGGTCCTCCCCCATGGACCACGATGGGCTTGATGCCCATGGCCACCAGCAGGGCGATGTCGTGCGCGAAGGCCTCCAGGGCCTCCTTTCCAGCGATGGAGCTTCCCCCTATCTTGATGAGGACCTTCCTCCCCCTGAGCTTGGAGGGTCGGTGATGCTGCTTCGGCGTCAGGAGCTCGCTCATTTTACCACCTAGGTCGTGTAGGAGGCGTTGATCTTCACGTATTCGTAGCTGAGGTCGCAGCCCCAGGCCTCTCCCCTTCCATGCCCGACGCCCAGGTCCAGCTCGATAAGGATGCGCTTCTCCTTGAGTATGTTCCTGGCCAGGTTCTCCTCGTTGGAGCCGGGGATGATGAGGGGCGAGCCGTTGTCGAACAGCGTCACCTTCTTGCCATTGCTCAGGTGCAGGCGCACCTTGGCGATGTCGAAGTCGCTCCCGGAGTTGCCCAGGGCGGCCAGTATCCTCCCGAAGTTGGGATCGGCCCCGAAGACCGCCGCCTTGACCAGGTTGGAGGCGACGACGGACCTGGCGGCCACCCTAGCCTCCTGGTCGTCCTTGGCGCCGGTGACCAAGACCTCGATGAGCTTGGTGGCGCCCTCGCCATCGACGGCCACAGCCTTGGCCAGGGACTTGGCCACCCACATGACCGCCTCCCAGAGGCTGGGGTCGTCGTCCGCAGGCCCGCCGCCGGCCGCGCCGTTGGCCATGAAGGAGGATATGTCGTTGGTGCTCTGGTCCCCGTCCACGTTGATGACGTTGAAGCTGGAGTCCATGATCTGCTGCCACTTGCCGCTGGGGTCCCTCTCCAGACGGGCGTCGGTGGAGACGAAGCTGAGCGTGGTCGCATGCAAGGTGCGCATGGCCGGCGAGATCATGCCGCTGCCCTTGGCGATGCCGGCCACGGTGACCAACGTCCCATCGCGCAGGTTCGTCTGGCAGGCGAAGGACTTCATCTTGGTGTCCGTGGTCATGATGGCCTTGGCGGTGTCGATGTCCGCCTCCACGGAGCGGTCCAGCTCCTTGCAGGCCTGGACGATGCCTTTGCCGATGAGGTCCATGGGCAAGAAGCGCCCGATCACCCCGGTCGAGGCGACCCCCACCTCCTTGGGCTCGAGGCGAAGCTGGTCGCCCACCATGCGCTGCATGTCCCGGGCGTCGTTGTAGCCACGGGGGCCGGTGAGCGCGTTGGCGTTGCCGCTGTTGATGACGAAGGCGCGCAGGGACTTGGCATCGTCCTCCATCATGACCTGGATGGGTGCCGCCCTAGCCTTGTTCTGAGTGTAGGCCGTGGCGCACCGGGCCGGGAGCTCGCTGTAGATGACCGCCAGGTCCAGCTTGTCTTTCTTAATTCCCGCCTTCACGCCCGCGGCCTTGAATCCCTTCGGCGAGGTTATCCCGCCCTCTATGGTTATCATCGTCACACCCCCAATCCCGGGAAGTCCAGTCCTGCGGCCTCGTCCAGGCCGCACATGATGTTGGCGTTCTGCACCGCCTGTCCGCTTCCGCCCTTGACCAGGTTGTCGATGGCGCTCATGGCCACCACCGTGTCCTCGCCCGCCAAAGCCAGGCCTATCTCGCAGAGGTTCGAGCCCGCCACCGAGGAAATCGATGGGACGCCCTTGACCACGCGCACGAACCTCCTCCCCTGGTAGAAGTCCTTATAGGCCCCATGAAGCTCCTCCAGCCCCATCGGCCCCTTGAGGCGGGCATAGCATGTGCACAGCATGCCCCTGACGATGGGCATGAGGTGCGGGGTGAAGACCACGTCGACACCCTCTCCGCTCACCTTCTCCAGGGCCATCTTGATCTCCGGTGCGTGGCGGTGCGCGCCGACCTTATAGGGTATCACCTGGGATGCGCAGTGAGGATGGTGCGTCATGGCGGTGGGCTGCTGGCCTGCCCCGGAGGTCCCGGACTTGGCGTCCACGACCACGTGCGGCTGGACCAAGCCCTTGGCGAATAGCGGTGCCAGGCCCAGGGTGGAGCAGGTAGGGTAGCATCCCGGGTTGGCCAATAGCCTTGCTTGGGCGATGCCCTCGCGGAACAGCTCGGAGATACCGTACACCGCCTTCCCGAAGTTCGCCGGGTCCTTGTGCTCGAGCCCGTACCACCTGCGGTAGGTTTCCATGTCGCTCAAGCGGTAATCACCGGAGAGATCGATGACCCTCATGCCCCTGGACAATATCTGGGGCACCACCTCCATGGAGGCCCCGTGAGGCGCGGCCACGAACACCAGGTCGTAACGCTCGTCCTCTCCCAGCTTCTCCTGGAAGCGCAGGTCCACAAACCCTTCCAGGTATCCCATGACCTGGGAGACCTTCGTCCCCGCGTTCTGTCGGGAGGTCATGGCCTCCAGGCTGATCCGAGGGTGGCGGCAGAGGAGACGCGCCAGCTCACCCCCTGTATAGCCCGAGCCTCCCACGATGGCAGCCTTGATCATCTATCGTCCTCTTTCTCCGGCCGCCTTGCACCCGTTGGACCAGGCTCTGGGCGACCCAATGGATTCTCGCAGATTAAGAGGTACTATTAAAAGAATGATGACCGAAACGGGACATTCTCATTTTCCCATCGTTCCCGAGGGAACAGGAGAGGAGCTGGCTCACCGTTGTCTCATACCAGACCGAGCCTTGGCGGCTATGTCGAAATCGCATCAGCAACCCTTAATAAGCAGGCTCCGGTGGCACCGGGGATTCCAATGGCATCCAGCAAGTCCAAGAAGAAGTCTGGTCGTAAGAAGGTCGTGCTCGCCTACTCCGGCGGCCTGGACACCTCGGTGGCCATCCGCTGGCTCCAGGAGAGGTACGACCTCGACGTCGTCGCCGTCTCCGTCGACGTTGGCCAGCCCGACGTGGACATGAAGGACAACATCGACCGCGCCAACAGGATCGGCGCCCTCAATGCCTATGCCATCGACGCCAAGGAGGAGTTCGTCAAGGACTATGTGTTCAAGGCCCTCAAGGCCAATGCCATGTACGAAGGCTCATACCCTGTATGCACCTCCATCGCCCGCCCCCTCATCGCCAAGCTCCTGGTGGACGTGGCCAAGAAGGAGGGCGCTTCCTACATCGCCCATGGTTGCACCGCCAAGGGAAACGACCAGGTCCGCTTCGACGTCTCCATCGGCGCCCTGGCGCCCGACCTGGGCATAATCGCGCCCATGCGCGAGTGGGTGATGACCCGGGAAGAGGAGATCGAGTACGCCAAGAAGCATGACATCCCCATCAGGGTAAAGAAGCAGTGCCCCTACTCCACGGACGAGAACCTCTGGGGGAGAAGCATCGAGTGCGGGGTGCTGGAGGACGCCTGGCAGGAGCCCCCGGAGGATGCTTTCCAGTGGACCGTGTCCGCGGGCAAGGCCCCCAACAGGGCGGAGTACGTGGAGATAGGGTTCGAGAAGGGCGTGCCGGTGTCCATGAACGGCAAGAGGATGGACGGCGTGTCGCTCATCCTCGATCTCAACGAGATAGCTGGCAAGCACGGAGTGGGGCGCATAGACCATATCGAGGACCGCCTGGTGGGGATCAAGTCCCGGGAGAACTACGAGTGCCCGGCCGCGGTCACGCTCATCGCCGCCCACAAGGACCTGGAGAAGCTCGTGCTGCCCAAGGACCTCCTCAAGTTCAAGGCCGAGGTGGACCAGAAGTACGCCGAGCTGGCCTATGACGGCCTCTGGTTCTCCACCCTGAAGGAGTGCTTCGACGCCTTCATCGACAAGAGCCAGGAATTCGTCACCGGGACGGTGCGCGTGCGCCTTCTCAAGGGCACCGCCCAGGTCGTAGGACGCAAGTCGCCCTACTCCATGTACGACACTGGCCTGGCCACCTACGCTGCCGGAGACCAGTTCGACCACACCTCTGCCAAGGGGTTCATCTACGTCTGGGGCCTGCCGCTGAAGACGGTGGCCGCCGCTCACAAGGGGAAGGGCAAGTGAGCGAAAAGCCCCTCTGGTCCGGCCGCTTCCAGGAGGGCATGAGCCCGGCCACGCTGGACTTCACCAGCTCCCTGGAGGTGGACCTCCGCCTCGCCTGGTTCGATGGGGTGGGTTCCCTGGCTCACGTGCGCATGCTAGGGCGCCAAGGGATCGTCCCCAAGGGGGACGCGGACCTGATCGCCAAGGGCCTCTTGTCGATATTGGCGGACCTGGAGGAAGGCAACCTGGAGTTCGACGCGAACCTGGAGGACGTGCATACCAATATCGAGGGCATGCTCACCGCGCGCATCGGCGACGCGGGAGGGAGGCTGCACACCGCCCGCAGCCGCAACGACCAGGTGGCCACGGACTTCCGCATGTACCTTCGCGCCTGCCTGCTGGACATCGCTGGCATGCTGCTGCGCCTGCAGGACGCCCTGCTGGAGCAGGCATCGAGGAACATGGACGTCGTGCTGCCGGGATTCACCCACACGCAGCACGCCCAGCCCGTCACCCTGGCCCATCACCTGCTGGCTCACGCGCACCGCTTCCATAGGGACGTGGACCGCTTCCTGGACGCCTACCGGCGCATCAACCTATGCCCCTTGGGGGCGGCGGCCTTGGCCGGGACCACCTATCCCATCGACCGCGAGATGACCGCCCGCAGCCTGGGCTTCGATGCCCCCTGCGCCAATTCCATGGACGCGGTCAGCGACCGCGACTTCGCCGCGGAGTTCGCCTTCTGCTGCTCCCTGTCCATGGTCCACCTCTCCTCCCTGGCGGAGGAGATCGTGCTCTGGTCCTCACCGGAGTTCGGCTTCGTGGAGGTGGACGAGAAGTTCGCCACCGGCAGCTCCATCATGCCGCAGAAGAAGAACCCGGACGTCGCCGAGCTGGTGCGTGGCCGTTCCGCGCTGGCCTTGGGCGACCTGGCCTCCATGCTGGCGCTCTTGAGGTCGCTGCCGCTGACCTACAACCGCGACCTGCAGGAGGACAAGACCATCGTGCTGCGCGCCGCGGACAACCTGGCCTCCTGCCTGGACATCGCCGGGCGCATGGTCGCCACCCTCACCTTCGACCGCGAGCGCATGCTCCATGCCACCGAGCAGGGCCACCTCAACGCCACGGAGCTGGCCGACTATCTGGCCAGGAAGGGCGTCCCCTTCCGCCAGGCCCACGAGGTCACCGGGCGCATGGTGCGCATGGCCATCAAGGAGAACAAGCGCCTGGACCAGCTCACCCTTGAGCAGATGCGCTCCCTCTCCGACGGGATCGAGGCCGACGTGTACCAGGCGCTGTCCTTGCAGTCCTGCATCCAGCGCCGCGACTCCCTGGGGGGGACGTCCCCGCGCATGGTCGGGCTTCAGATGAAAGGGCTCAGGTCGTCCATGAAGGACCAGGAGGCCGCCGTCTCCGCCCGTCGCGCGCACCTGCGCAAGACCTTCGACGAGCTCCTATCTGGTTAAAGACCGCCAGGCCAATACCATGAGGTCCAAGACCTCCATCTCCCTTCCTTCAGAGGCGCGGGCATCGCGCAGGTTGGCCTCGCACCATGGGCAGGCGGTGACCAGGGCATCGGCCCCGGCACGTACGGCCTCGTCCACCCTCCTGGCCCCGATCCTCTCGGCCAGCTGGGGATGAGCCGTCTTAACTCCCCCTCCCGAGCCGCAGCACTGCGACCGGGCACGGTTCTCCCGCATCTCCCTCAGCTCCAGGCCATGCATGGCCTCGAGCACCTTCCTGGGCTCATCGTACACCCCGCCCAGGCGGCCCAGGTCGCATGGGTCGTGCCAGGCCACCCGGGTGTTGGCCACGGAGAAGCGCACCCTGCCCTCGTCCACGAGGCGGGCCAGGGTCTGCGAAGCATGCTCCACCTCCAGGTCAAAGCCGTCGAAGAGCCTCCGGTACTCCGATAATGCGCGATAGCAGCCAGGGCAGGCGGTGATGACCCTCTCCGCGCCTGAGGCCTTGATACGCCGGGCGCCCTCCTCGGCCACCTTCAGGAAGAGGTCCTCCTCGCCCAGCTTGCGGAGGGTCGAGCCGCAGCACACCTCGTCCTTCCCGAGGTAGGAGGGCTCGACGCCCGCGGCCCTGAGGAGCTCCACCGTGGCGCGCGAGGTCTCCGGGAAGAGGAGCGAGGGGGAGCATCCGGCGAAGTAGAGCACTGGTCCGCGGCCCCTCAGGCCCAGGCCGTCGGCCCAGCGCGACCGGGCCTGGCGGGGCTGCATCCAGGGGTTGTGGTAGTTGCGCACGCTCTTGACCAGGGCCGATACCTCCATCGGATGCTTGGCCCCGTCCGCGAGGACCACCCTCCGGGCCTGGCGGACGAGACGGGGAGTGTCGCAGCGGACCGGGCACATCTCCGTGCACAGCCCGCAGGACGTGCACAGGGAGAGCCCCGCCTCGACCGCCGCGGCCGTGCCGTCAAGGCGCTGCGTGAAGGCCGCCCCCCTCCCGCCCAAGTAGGCATGGCCGCCGAAATCCTTCCCTATCTGGTCGTACACCGGGCAGCGTAGCAGGCAGCTACCGCAATTGATGCAGGACAACATGCTCGCTTCCTCAATGGAGGAGCGGCCGTTGTCCACGAGGACCAACACGACCTCGCGCGGCCCGTGCATCCCGTAGAAGGTCTTCTTCTCGATGTCCGCGGTCATGCTGGGGCCGCTGACCACGTTGATGTACTGCGTGACGATCTTGCCCGTACCGTAGTACGTCTGGAGCTTGACGAGGTTCATGGCCTCCTCGAGGTCGGGAACCACCTTGTCGATCGATGCCACGGCGATGTGCTTCGAGGGGCGCCGCGCGCATTCCGCCGCGTTGCCTTCGTTATGGATGAATACCAAGGCACCCTCCTCGGCAGCGATGAAGTTGGCCCCGGTTATGCCCACCTCCGAGGCCTCGATGTGCGCCCTCACGTCCTCGCGGATGGCCTGGGTGAGGACGTCGGGGTCGGGGGAGAGCTCCCTCCCCAGGTGCTTGGACATTATTCTGGCCACATCATATCGTGTGAGGTCCACGGCCGGGCCGGTGGGATGCGCCTGCTTCAGCCCTGCCACTTGTATGATCCTGTCCCCGGCGTCCGTCTCCACCACCTGGACGCCGCGCCCCTGCAGGAAACCGGCGAGCTCCAGCTCCTTGGTGACATTGGACTTGGACTTGACCACCAGGCGCCGGCCCTCCAGCTCCCGGAACACCGCCTCCCTGGCCTCCTCCTTGGACATCGGGCCGAGCACGCGCACACGGTTGGCGGCCAGCCTGCGCAGGGCAAGTTCCAGAAGGCCCCGGTCGCGCACGCCCCCCTCCCTCACACGCTGGGCCCTCTCCCTCCTCGCCTCCAGGTCGGGGATCCGGTGGGCGTTCTCCTCCTGCCGGTCGAGCGTGGTCCGGAAGGCGGCGCGCATACCGTCCAGCGAAGAAGGTCGGTCCAGCCTCCTCCGGATCCGCTCGTTCCATGGCAGGCCGGGCGCTACATCATCGGCCATGGGCGCCTCCTCGGACTCATTCCTCTACGGAGGACAGGGCGTTCCACTCCACCTCGTGGTCCACGCCGGCCTTCGTGAGTATCCTGCTGAGCTTCTCGGTTATGCGCACGACCTCGCTGCTCTTGGTCATGCCCCGGATATAGAACTCCTTGCGGCCCAGCGGGAAGATGAGGCGCATTCGGCCCTTGCGGTTGTACCCCTCGGGCTTGCCGTTCCTCTGCAGCTCAGCCTGGTTGAGATGGATGAACATCTGGAGCACCTCCTCGTCCTCGGGCATCTGGTCCGTCTCCTCGAGGAAGGTGGTGAGTACCTCCGGGAACACCCTGGAGACGTCCCGGTAGTCCTTCTTGTTCTTTAGTACGAAGTGCCCACTAGTGGCCTTCATCGACCTTTTTGATGACCTGGATTCTATATAAGATTTCCGAGGTTGGAGGCCGAGCGTGCCCCCATGGCGTCTCGCTCCCGGGAAGGGCCTCTCCACGCGGACGACATAATAATACCGTAAGCGATTCAAGGTCCATGCCTGTCGCTCTCACCATCGCGGGATCGGACTCCATCGGCGGCGCCGGGATCCAGGCCGACATAAAGGCCATGGCTTCCTTGGGCGTGCACGCCGCCAGCGTCATCACCTGCGTGACCTCTCAGAACACCCAGAGCGTCTCTGCCATCCTCCCCCTTCCGGTGGAGCATGTGCTATCCCAGCTGGAGGCGGTGCTGGGGGACGCGGAGACGGCCGCCGCCAAGACCGGCATG
>JALOTM010000196.1 GCA_025457905.1 Methanomassiliicoccales archaeon | reverse complement strand
CAATGACCAATGGCTACTTAAACTCGACTAATGGGCGCAAAACAGCTGGACGGAAAATGTGGATGGGGCGGCGCCCGGGGGCGGAAAGGGGGTTCGGGAGAGAGCGGGGAAAGGCTCTTGCCCGGGCGCGCGCCGCATCGATTTGATCTTGAGGATTCGGGCTACATGCTCAACGGCTTCCCGTTCTCCTTCCCCGGCTGGGAGGTCAGGGCGTCGTAGTCGTAGTTCTCCACGCTGCCGTCGACCATGTCCAGCTTGACGCGCACCTTGTTCTTCTCCAGCAGGATCATGCCGTTCCTGATCTTGGCCTTGTAGAGGCAGACCCGCTTGCCCTTCTGCGTGAGACCACGGTCCACGCAGCTGAGCAGCCCGGCCTTCTCCAGGGAGCGGATCCTCCTGTAGCATGCGGCAATGGGGATCCCCAGCTTCTCGCTGAGCTCGTTGACGCTCTTGGGGAGCCCCATCGTGGCCACCAGGACCTTGATGGAGTATTCCTCGGTCAGCAGACTTGATGTTTCCAAAGCTTGCATCTTGGAATCCCTCGCTTTAATCATTGAGCCTTATGCTCGATATTTAAGATATCAGAGTTGAGAATCACTTTTGATACGAGTCCAACATCGCATAGCCAGACGTTCGGAGGGAGGCCTTCGAAGCGCCAATATTTCTCATTATCGATAGGGAAATTACGCGCCCTCCCTCGCCCGCCGGTCTCCGCCCTAGCAAGGAATATCTTCCCCAGGGGCGATATTCGTGGACATGCCCAAGCCCAAGCGCTGCCCCTGGGGCGACGACGACCTGCTGAACCGGTACCACGACCAGGAATGGGGGATGCCGGTGCACGACGACCGGGAGCTTTACGAGCACCTGACCCTGGACTGCATGCAGGCGGGGCTGAGCTGGATCACCGTCCTGCGGAAGCGGGAGGCGTACCGGCAGGCCTTCGACGGCTTCCTGCCGAGGAAGGTGGCGCGCTTCGACCAGGCCAAGGTGGAGGAGCTCCTATCCAACCCGGGCATCATACGCAACCGTCAGAAGATCGAGGCCGCCATAAACAACGCCAAGTGCGTGCTGCGGGTGCAGAAGGAAAAGGGCAGCCTCGACTCCTTCCTCTGGTCCTTCGTGCGTGGGGAGACCATCCACAATGAGCGGCGCTCCTTCAAGGAGGTGCCCGCGCAGACCCCGGAGTCCAGGGCCATGAGCGGCGCCCTGCGGGCCGAGGGCTTCAAGTTCGTGGGGCCGACCATATGCTACGCCTTCATGCAGGCGGTGGGCATGGTCAACGACCACCTGGTGGACTGCTTTCGCCACGAGGAGCTGAGGCGCCTTCGCTAGTCACCTCCTGCATCGGTGCCGGGCGCCCGGCGGCCCGCTCATCACGAGGAGTCGTCTCCAGAAGGCAGAGGGGATGGAAAGAAGAAAGGAGGAGAGCCCGAAAGGGCTCGGGCGCAATGACAGCCCTATCATTTCCCCACGTAGATCTGGCTCGTCACCTCCACCAGCACGCCATCGTACACCATCTGGAAGCAGATGGAGGTCATCCCCAGCGAGACCACGGTCCTCACATCGTCCATCCTGAACCTGATGACCAGCATCGCCACCGCCAAGACGGGGGGCGCCATGAGCCACCTGGCCTTGAGCCTGGGCCGGTCCTCTGTCGCATTCGCGCTCTCGCTCATCATTGTTTGACCTCCTCCGATCTGTCCTCTGCCCCTTGGCCAAATCATCGGCGGTAGAGCTTGAGCTGGCCGCGCATCATATGGCTACCATTGTAGGTTGGTCCTTCCCCGGACGACCCGAGCACAGCTTTCTCACCTCACCCATTGGTCGAAAATAGATATATTTAGTATCGATATAATAGGCTACGAAGGAGCATTGGGTCATCCATGACCGAAGCGCACCCGGGCACGTTGTGGTGGATCTCGCGTGCGACCTTTTAGTCGACGATGATGAGGAGGCTATGTGCGCTCAAAGTTGCGATTGCCTAAGAAATGTTCGTTAGCCATTCGTCTAACCAGGAGGCCAGATAAGGCATCCGTTCATTTGCCATTTTTAATCATTACTATTTTAAATGTGCACTTTCAGGGATTGAGATTGTATATTAATAGTGAATCAGGGCTTGCGCCTCCTTAAAATTTCGGAAATCGGACGAGAACGCTAGCCACGCTCTCATCGGGGGACGAGCAATGAGCCAAGCCGGACCGGACGATGCCGGAGACCCGACATTCGCCCACAGCTCCATAGAGGAGAGCTATGCCAAGCTAGGCAGTAGAGCCCAGGGGCTTACCTCGGCCCAGGCCGCGGAGCGCCTGCGCGAGCATGGTCCTAATATCATCCCCCAGCGCCGGAAGCGTTTCGGCGCCAGCCTGGTTGTCCAGGTCAAGAACCTCTTCAACGTCCTTCTGGTGGTCGCCGCGCTGCTATGCTTCATCAGCGGCGTCTCCGCCTCCGACCAGAGCTCCATCCAGATGGGCGTGGTCATACTGGTCGTGGTGGCCGTCAGCATCCTCTTCAGCCTCTTCCAGGAGCATCGCGCCGAGAAGGCCGTGGAGGCTATTCGTAGCCTGATTCCGGCGACGGCCAGGGTCCTACGGGAGGGCAAGGTGTCGTTGGTGCAGGCAGGTGAGGTGGTGGTCGGGGACCTCATCATCCTGGAGGCAGGTGACAAGGTCCCCGCCGACGCCAGGGTGGTGGACTGCTACGACCTCTCCGTGGACAATTCCGCCCTGACCGGGGAGTCCGAGCCCAGTCCGCGGTCCTCCTTCGAGATGGAGGAAGGAGGACAGGAGAAGGTCATCAGCTGCCCCAACCTAGTCTTCGCCGGCACCACCGTATCCTCTGGGACGGGCACGGCACTGGTCACGGCCACGGGCGCTGGCACCGAGTTCGGCAGGGTGGTGCGCCTTGCTCAGGAGATCGAGGAGGTGCCCAGCCCCCTGCAGCGGGAGCTGGACCGCACTGCCCGGCTGAACTTCATGGTGG
>JALOTM010000195.1 GCA_025457905.1 Methanomassiliicoccales archaeon | reverse complement strand
GCTCCACCTGGACGATCTTGAGGATGTCCTCCCGGTTCTCGGCCAGCTCAGGGAAGATGGGGACGAAGTAGTCCACCTGCATGGCCACGATGTCGGCCAGGTGCACCTCGATGCCCAGGGAGCGCATCGAGCGCAGGGCGCGCCGCACCAGCAAGCGGGCGAAGTAGCCCTCGCGGACGTTGGAGGGCACCACACCATCGTTCAAAAGGATGGCCAGCGCCCGGGAGTGGTCGCAGATTACGTAGATGTCCTCCAGCGGGGAGACGATGCGCATCAGCTCCTCGTATGTGATGCCGATCCTCTCCGCCGTCTGCTCGCGGATGCGCCGGACGTCGGCGGCGGTCTTGGCGTTGGTCATGCCCGCCACCTTGGAGTACTCCTCCTGCACCCGGCGGTTCATCTCAACCTTGGCCAGCTGCTTGAGGTGCTCCACCACCGGACCGAAGACCGCCTCGTAGGCGGAAGGCGTGCCCTGGGATACCCAGGTCATCCGCTCCATGCCGTATCCAGTGTCCACGACGGTCATGCTCATGGGCTGCATGCCCTCGGGCCCGGTCCTGTACATCATGAAGACCAGGGTGGCCACCTCCACGCCGTCGATGATCACCTCCACGCACGGTCCGGCGTTACCTCCGCCCTCCCACCATTCCTCGATGTAGCGGATGCGCGACGGGTCCACGCCCATGCGCGAGGTGAAGAACTTGTGGCACAGCGACACCGTTCCGTCCTTGAAGTAGATCTCCTTCCCCTTCTTGTTGAAGACATGGTGCGCGGCCATCTCGAAGAAGGTGAAGTGGCGGCCGGTCTTCCCGACGTTGTCGATGTCGTTGAAGCGCACGCAGGTCTGGGAGATGGTCAGCGGGTTGCCAGGGGGCTCGATGACCTCGTTGAGCACCCAGGGCTGGAAGTCGTAGATGGAGGCCTGGGTGAAGAACACGTCGTCCCTCCACCGGGCCACGATGGGGTAGCGCTTGACGCGCTTGTGCCCCTCGGACTCGAAGAAGGACAGGTACTCCTCGCGCATCTCGTGCAGCGAGAGGGCCCTCCTGCAAGGCGAGTTGCCGATGAAGGTGTACTCCTCGCAAGGAGGCTCGCCGCAGGTGTCCCACGCGCCCAGCGTCCAATAGTGCCGCCCGCACTTGGGGCATCTCTTCCGCTGGAAGCCGTTGTCGAGGAAGAACCTGAGCTCGAACTCCCTGGGGTCCGGTCCGTTCATAGGGGCGCAAATGAGGGCGTGCTTATATGAACCTTTGCCGATTCCCTTGGGCATCTGGCTGGCCTGTAGTACGGCTCACAAGAGCCCCTTGTTCTCTTCGTAGTCGATGGGCACGTCTATGACCGCCAGCTCCTCGGCCTCCAGCGAGGAGGAGAGGCGCTCCCCCAGCTCTTCGGCGGTGGACACGCGGTAACCCCTGGCCCCGAAGGACTCCGCGAACCTCGCCATGTCCGGGTTGCCGAAGTCCGTGCCGTGGTAACGGCCGTACGCCCTTTGGTGCTTGAGCTTAATCAGCCCCAGGCCCTGGTCGTTGAAGATCACCACCACCAGTCCGAGGCCAAGGCGCTTGGCCGTCTCCAGGTCCGCAGCGGTCATGAGGAATCCGCCGTCCCCGCACACTGCCGCCACCTTCCGTCCCGGGCACGCCAGCTTGGCGCCGATGGCCGATGGCAGTCCGATGCCCATGGGTATGAGGCCGTTGGTGAGCAGGAGGGTGTTCTCCTTGTAGACGGGATACATCTTGGCCAGCCAGATGAGGTGGGCGCCCACGTCGCTGGTGCATATGTCCTCGCGGCCCAGAGCCCGGCGCAGGGCCTTGACGGCCAGCTGGGGCTTCACCAGGCCCTCGTCCGCCGGGCAGCCGTCCAGGCATGCGTCCAGGTCCTCGCGGTGCCCTAGCGCCCAATTGGCCTTGCGCACCCCGTCCACCGAGAGCTTTCCCAGCACGTCAGGCATCCGGCCGATCAGCTGAACGTCGATCTCCAGATGCGGCACCGCGTCCATCGGCGCTTGGTCGATGGAGACGATGCGCTTCGGCGCCCCAATGTTCCAATAGCTGGGCATGAACTCGGGGAGGTCGTAGCCCACCAGCAGGACCAGGTCCATCTCCTCGAAGAGCTTGCGGACGTGGTCCTTGCCCCTCAGCCCTACGGTGTTGAGCGACAGCGCGTCATCATAGGGCATGATGCCCGCCCCGTGCCAGGTGTGCGCCACGGGGATGGTCCAGGCGCGCGCCAGGGAGCGCAGCTCCTGGGTGGCCTGGGCGCGTATGGCCCCTGGCCCGGCCATGATGAGCGGTCGCCTCGATCCCTTGATCAGCTCGCGGACCTTTCCGAGCGCCTCCGGGTCGCAGCCCACATGGTGCGTGGCCGGGCGGCGTAGCGGCCTGCCATCGGTCTGCGACTTCATGACGTCCTCGGGCAGCTCCATCATCACTGGGCCAGGCTTCTCCTCCATGGCCACGTGGAAGGCGCGGCGCACCTGCGCCGGGATGCGTGCCGGGGAGCGAACGCTGAAGCTGTCCTTGGTGACTGGCCGGTACATCTGGACCAGGTCGATGAACTGCTTGCGGGGCGCGAAGGCCTGGTCCGCGCCCACCTGGCCGGTTATGGCCACCAGGGGGACGTAGGAGAGGAAGGCCTCGGCCACTCCCGTCATCATGTTGGTGGCGCCCGGGCCCAGGGTGGAGAGGCAGACGTGCGCCTGGCCAGTGAGGCGTCCGCAGGTCCCGGCGATGAAGGCGGCGGAGTTCTCGTTGCGGGTGAGCACGAACTCGATGCTGGAGTCCTTGATGGAATCCATCACGTCCAGGTTCTCCTCGCCAGGGATGCCGAATACCCTTCGGACACCTTCCGCTTCGAGGCATCTCACCAGCAGGTCGGAGGCGCGCATGATATCACTCGAAGGTCTCCGCCCTCATCCTATAGAGGTTGTCCGAGGCCTCCCGGACCGCCAGCTCAGCCTCCCCTTTGGAGACGTAGGCCGAGATCCCCTGGG
>JALOTM010000194.1 GCA_025457905.1 Methanomassiliicoccales archaeon | reverse complement strand
CGGGGGTATTTCGGCCCTGGCATTTTCAATGCAGACAGATTGACGAATGCATAGTAGATGAGCGCGGCGAAGTTGGAGATGGCCGCGGCGAACAGGATGCTCGACGACAGGGCGAAGAGGGTCATGATGACCCCGAACAACACAATAGCGTACACGGGGGTGCGCGTGCGGCTCCCCACCTTCGTCAGCAGGCGGGGCATGTCCCCGTTGCGGGCCATGGCGAACGAAACCCTGGAGATGCCCAGCAGGGTGGTGAGGAGCACGCTGAGGGTAGCGGCCAAGGCAGCCAATCCCACCAATTTCGAGAGCCAAGGCGCCACCGCTTCCGCCGCAAGGGCCAGAGGAGAGGGGGAGCCCGACAGGGATGGCGCCCCCACCACGCCCACCGCCACGCCCGAGACCAGGATGTAGATCACCGTCGAGGTGATCAGGGCCAGCAGTATCGCTTTGGGAACGGTCCTGACCGGGTCCACGACCTCCTCGCTTATCATGGCGACCCGGCCAAAGCCGGAGTAGGCGAAGAAGATTATGGCCGCGCCCTGCAGGACCCCCATCGGCCCGTTCGGTGCGAAGGGCTGGTAATTGCTCGGGGAAACCAAGAAAATGCCCAGGGCGACGAAGAGCCCGAGGACGCCGAGCTTGAACATCACCAGGACGTCATTCAAGGTGGTGGACTCACGAACTCCCCAGAGGTTGATGGCGGTTATCCCGAGGCAGGCCAGGGAAGCGATGATGTTTATGGGCAAGGGGATGAAGGCCGCGAGGTATCCGGCGAAGCCGATCGCCACCGCCGCACCAGAAACGATGTTCGAGAAGAGCCACATCCATCCGGTCACGAAGCCTCCCAATGGGGTTACCAGCTCGTGGGCGAACTCATAGCCTCCGCCCTCCTTGGGGATCCGCATGGAGAGCTCGGCGAAGCTGAAGGCGGTCAGGGACGAGATGATGGCGCCTATCACCAAGGAGACGAGCAACGCCGGACCGGCCATCCCCGCGGCCACGCCCGTGACCACGAAGATGCCCGCTCCCACGATGGCGCCAACGCCGATGGCGTATGCATCGAAGAGGCGCAGGCTGCGGCTCAGCTCCATGTGGAGGGATTCCCACCACCTTGGATATGCCCCTTTCGTTCGGCAAATCGTTGGTCTAGATCATGTCCTGAGGATGCGCTCCAGCTGTTCGATGTCCACCTTGAGCATGCCCACCCCGACCAGCCTCGAGGCCAGCTCTCTCCAGTCCTCGTCCTTCTCGAAGACCTTCCTGAAAATTGGCAGGGCGTCCTCCAGCCTGCCGTTGTTGGCGAGGGTGACCGCGTGCCAGAACCTCATCTCCAGGTTTCGGGGGAACATCCTCTCCGCCAGCGAGTAGTGCCGTAGGGCCAAGGGCATGTCCTCCTTCTCCATGGCCTCGTCCCCCATGTTCATGTGCTGGTAGGCGCGGTGCACCTTGAGCAGCCTTTTCAGCTCCTCCAGCGGCTCGCGGTGGTCGTCCACGCGCAGGTCGACCAGATTATCTTCCCATGGCCTTCCGGTGGATGCGCCGCGGACCACTAGCAGGGCGGCGGACTGCCGGCCGCGGATGTCCCCGCCCGCCTCCTCCCCGGCCTCAAGGGCGGCCATCATCCTCTCCGCCAGAGAGCCCCTCCATTGCGAGAAGCGCTTGGCCATGGATGGCCATACCTCATCGGTGATCATCATGTTGGCCTGGACCGAGAAGTCGGTGGCCGCGATGTGCCCCGCTTCCGGTATGCATCTACTGCCAGTATGGGCGGCCACCCCTCCCTTGGCGTCCACCATGGCCACCTGGCGAACGGCCCTCCCCCCGTCCCGTGACAGCAGCGCCTTCAGGGCATCATTGGCGGAGGCGCCCTCCCGCATGAGCCCCAGGCCGTCGGGGCCGTAGGCGGGATTGGTGAGGGCCTGAGTGGCGACCGCCCCCACTCCTGCCAAGGCCCAGGTGACCACCGAGCCGACCGAGAACCAATGGGACTGCACGGCCACGCCCATCTCTCCGGTCTCCGGGTCCCTGGCCACGATGGAATAGGTATGAGTCAGTCGGTCACGAACCATGCGACCCCTCGGAACGCATAGGTGCATGGTGGTCCTTGTAATTTCCCTGAGCTACCCAAGACAATCATTTTATAACCGTAACATTTTCGAAAGCGCAGGGCAGGGCGCAACTGCGCCCCCCCCCATCCTGGAGCAATGCAAATGGTCTCGAAGGGCACGGAGCCAAGGGATAGGACCGCTGACGATGGCGCCAGGCAAGGCATGGAGATAGCCTCGGCCAACCGCATCGAGACCGCCTGGGACCGCTACGACAAGATGAGGCCCCAGTGCACCTTCGGTGAGCAGGGGGTCTGCTGCAACAACTGCCTCCAGGGCCCTTGCCGCATCAACAACGCCCGCGGCAAGCCCAAGGGCATCTGCGGCGCCCGCGACTACACGGTGGTGTCCAGGAACCTGATCCGCCACATCGCCGGGGGGGCGGCCTCGCATTCCGGTCATGGACGGCACATCGCCGAGACCCTGATCAAGGTGCTCGATGGGAAGGCCAAGGACTATTCCATCAAGGACGAGGCCAAACTGAGGTCCGTGGCGAGGCGCTTGGGCATCGACCCCTCTGGCAAAGGCAAGGAGCAGCTCGCCCGCTCGGTGGTCGAGGAGGCCCTGCAGGACTATACCCGCTTCTCCGACCAGCCCCTGAAATTCACCACCTCCACGATCGCGCCGCGCCGCCTGGCGCTTCTCCAGGCCTTCGGCCTCATGCCCAGCAACATCGACCATGCCGTGGCCGACGTCATGCACCGCTCCTCCCTGGGCTGCGACGCCGACCCCATACCTCTCATCTTCGGAGGGATCTCCTGCGCTGTGGCCGACTACGACGGCATGCAGCTTTCCACGGACCTGTCCGACGTGCTCTTCGGCACTCCCCGCCTGGTACGAACCCAGGCCAACCTGGGCGTGATCAAGGCCGATGCCGTGAACATAGCCGTCCATGGCCACAATCCCGTGCTGAGCGA
>JALOTM010000193.1 GCA_025457905.1 Methanomassiliicoccales archaeon | reverse complement strand
CCAGGGAGCTGTTCGGGGAAGGGTGGAAGAGCAACTTCGTGGAGATGAACGCCTCGGACGAGAGGGGCATAGACGTGGTCCGGGGCAAGATAAAGGAGTTCGCGCGCACCTCCCCCATCGGGGGGGCGAGCTTCAAGATAATCTTCCTGGATGAGGCCGACGCCCTCACCAACGATGCCCAGGCGGCCCTCAGGAGGACCATGGAGAAGTACTCCGCCATCTGCCGCTTCATCATCTCCTGCAACTACTCCTCGAAGATCATAGATCCCATCCAGTCCAGGTGCGCGGTGTTCCGGTTCCGCCCCTTGCGGCCCGAGGACATCAAGGCTTACCTGTTGAAGATAGCCAAGACGGAGAAGGTGGAGATCACCGAGGATGCCGTTGACGCCCTCGTCCATGTGGCCGGGGGGGACATGAGGAAAGGGGTCAACTCGCTACAGGTGGCATCATCATTATCGGAGAAGATAACAGTGGACGTGGTCTACCAGACCACCGGGACGGCGCATCCAGAGGAGGTCCGCAAGCTCTTGGAGACCGCCCTTAAGGGGGACTTCCTGGAGGCGCGGAGCCTGCTGGACGAGCTCATGATCAACTACGGCCTCTCGGGCGAGGACGTCATCCGTCAGATTCACAAGCAGTTCTTCGAGCTGAACATCCCTGACATCGAGAAGGTCCGCCTCATCGACAAGACCGGGGAGGTGGAGTTCCGCATCGTGGAAGGCAGCAACGAGCGTATCCAGCTCGAGGCCCTCCTGGCATACCTGGTGCTGGTGGGCTCGACCGGCGGCGCGCGGAAGTGAGCCCTGGGACCGTAAGGCGATGGCAACGATTATAATCGAAGGCGCGCCTAATATTCATGGGGAAAGGAGAGGAGCGTATGCCAGAATGGAGATTCCAAGGCGTGAGGCGAAAGGGCTGCGTCAATGCCCAGGACGTGCTAGGCGGACTATGGATGGCGCAGATGCGCGCACTGGTAGGGACCATCGGCGGGGACAGTACCCTGGCGGCGGTCACCCCCTTCTTCCGGACCACGGGTTCCGTGGGGGCGGTAGCCGTCCGAAAAGCGTTGGGCATAGAGGGTAACAGCTTCGCGGACGTGGCCAGGGCCACTGCCTTCACGCTAGCCTTCCAGGACGAGGGCAACCTGATAAGGGTCTATTCCAACGGTCTCCAGATCCACGATCTGGAGCCGTGTCCCTATCGGGGAGCGCCATGGGAGCTCTGCTGGTCGCGTGACCATGTGATGTACAAGGCGTTCCTGTCCTCCTTCTCCAACGACCTCGAGCCTCATTTCGACCACGACGTGGAGGACAACACCACCAACTGCGTGCTCACGGTCACCAAGGGGCACAGGGTGTCCCTGCAAGGGGAGCCGCTGGAGGAGTTCACCACCGAGCAGGTGCGCGAGAGCGTCCCGGCCGACGTGCTCTCCAAGTTCGGCGTGCAGTATGCGGGAGAGTTCGTGGCCAATACGGTGCTGGCGGCCAAGCAGGCCCTGGGCGAGCAGTGGAGGAGCGTGCTCATCCCCGCTGGGGAGCATTATGGTGCCTCGCTCAACCAAAGGATAACCGGGGCCACCAGGCTCACCGGCATCGACCTGGCCTCTGTGGGCATGGTGGTGGAGTTCGTCTCGTCCCTGCTCCTCCAGGAGGGGAAGGAGGACTGGGTTCAGGGAACCGATTGGCGAAAGGAGATCACCCAATGCCCCTTCTCCTCCCGCCCCCGGGAGGTCTGCGAGCAGCTGGAGGCCATGTACCGGGGGATCTGCTGCAGCATGAACCCCAACCTCGCCTTCGACCATGGCTCGCGCATGACCGAGGGACATGGCTCATGCATGTACCACATAGGCAAGGGTTCAGGGGCATGCCATAAGGACATGTCCGAGGTCGAAGAGCCCCTGCTCTCGCTCAAGACCAGGTTGGCGCGGGGGGAGATCAGCGAGGAGGACTACCTGCGTCTGCGCCAGCTCCTCCTTGAGTGAATGGCTGGTGCCATGAGCCTCTGCCAATGTTTTTATATTCCCTCCTTATTCACACGGCAGAGGAATTCATATGGCACGCTTCAAGGAGGCCGACGCGAGGCTCCTCAACAAGATGATCTGCATGAACTGCTACGCGAGGAACGCGGCGAAGGCCACGCGCTGCAGGAAGTGCGGCTACAACAACCTCCGCCCCAAGGCGAAGGAGAGCAGGAAGGCATAGGGCCAGCTGAAAGAGAGCCCCCTTCCCCGTCCCTCATCATCATGAGCAGTATCAAAGTCGCGAACGAAGAGATTATTATTTTAAGCCACTTAGGTAATCTAGTGGCAACGAAAGACATAGATGGCGCTCAGGGGGCACTAAGATAAAGAAGGTCCTGGTGGTCGATGACAACGCCGACGTGCTCGCTATCGTCTCAGAGCTCGTCTCGGCATCTGGTTACGAGGCCATCACCGCCAGCGGAGGCAAGGAGGCCATCGAGAAGGCCAAGTCCGAGTCCCCCGACCTCATACTCTTGGACATCAACATGCCCGACATCGACGGCTGGAGCGTGCTTCGCAGCCTGAAGGACGACGGCCTCACCGACCGCATCAAGGTCATGATGCTCACGGCCTACACCGACATAGGCACGGACATCTTCGGACTGCAGGACGTGGTCTCCGGTTACATCAGGAAGCCCTTCTCCAACACCGAGCTCTCGGACAAGATCAAGGAGATCCTGGAGACCGAGGAGGTGACCATCCAGCCGGTGAAGACCGATGAGAAGAAGCCGGGCGTCATGGAACGCCTCTTCGGGAAGACTGGGGTACTCAGCGAACATATTGTCTCGGTTCAGCTGGTGCTTCTGCACGTACCACTTCTTCTGCCCTTCCGTGAGGTCGATGCTGTGCTTCTCCTTGAGCATCTTGAAATACTCTTGGTGCTTCGCATCTATTGGTATGTATATCTTTCCCTCAAGGGTATACGTCGGGTCTTTCCACCACGGGAAGAAAAAGAACTTGAACTCCATCGGAGCGAGCGAACGCCCTGTTAAAGCCACTTTCTGAGCCTTGTCACAGAAG
>JALOTM010000011.1 GCA_025457905.1 Methanomassiliicoccales archaeon | reverse complement strand
ACTTCGCGGGCTGCACGGCCGCCTATCGCAATCCAAGCATCGCCCGCGCCACCTCGTCCATGCTCAGGAAGACCGGGGAGAGCTTCGCCGTGGTCGACGAGGCCTGCTGCGGTAGCGTGCTGCAGCGCATCGGCCTGGCAGAGGACGAGGTGAAGGCCTTCATGGAGAGGAACGTGGAGGGCATCATGGCCAGGGGCGTCGATGAAGTGGTCTTCTCCTGCGCTGGATGCTACCGCATGTTCAAGCAGGAGTACCCCCGCCACGTCAAGGTGGGGTTCAAGGTGCGCCACATCTCCGAGTTCCTGGCCGACCGGGACATCAAGGTGAAGCCCTTCCAGGCCAAGGTCACCTACCACGACCCCTGCCACCTGGGGCGCCACAGCGGGGTGTACGAGGCACCCAGGAAGCTCCTGGCCAAGGTGCCGGGGGCGGAGGTCAGGGAGATGCCCCGTTCCAAGGAGACGTCGCGCTGCTGCGGTGGGGGAGGGGGCGTCAGGTCCGCCTATCCCGACCTGTCGGAGAAGATAGCCGCCCAGAGGATGAGGGAGGCGGAGTTCGCCGACGTGCTGGTCACCACCTGCCCTTTCTGCGTCAACAACCTCAAGGTGGGCGGGGAGAGCTGCGGCAGCCGCACCAAGGTCATGGACCTCGTGGAGCTGCTCGAGCCCCTGGTCGAGGAGAGGGCATGATCGTACGATTGCGCAATTACTCTAGTTACGAAGAGGCGTCCAGGGAGTGGGGCCGCTTCGGCCTTCCCTCGGTGGCCGAGTCGGCCCGGGACCTGTATGACCTGGGCTTCTTCTTCGCCGAGTCGCGTGAAAAGGGGGAGGTGGAGGCGCTGGCCTTCGCCGTTGAGGAGCTGGGAGGGGACGCCTACCGCTTCCAAGGCGGGGGAGTGGCCCGGGCCATGCTGGTGTTCGAGCACGGGGTCCTGCAGAGCCCCTCCTGCCGCCTGGCTCCCGACGACCGCCTGCGTCCGGTCTGGAGCGCCCTCTCCAACTACCTTTCGACAAGTGGCCGCTCATGGCGCCTGGCGCAGAGGAGCATCGAGCTGAGCGCCCCCGTGGTCATGGGCATTCTCAACGTGACCCCCGACTCGTTCTCCGACGGAGGACGCTACAAGGGGAAGGAAGCGGCGGTCGGCCGCGCTCTGGAGATGGTGGCGGACGGGGCGGCGGTCATCGATGTGGGCGGGGAGAGCACCAGGCCCTATGCCGAACCGGTCGCCGTGGATGAGGAGCTGCGTCGCGTCATCCCGGTGGTGGAGGCGCTGGTGGACGAGATGCGGGTCCCCATCTCAGTGGACACCCGCCACCATCAGGTGGCCGAGGCGGCCCTGGAGGCCGGGGCGGGGATAATCAACGACGTGGAGGGGCTGAGGGACCCGCGCATGGCGGAGGCGGCGGCGGACGCCAAGGCGGGCGTGGTCATCATGCATATGCAGGGCGCGCCCAATAACATGCAGGACGACCCCGGCTACGTGGACGTGGTGGGGGACATCTCCCTCTTCCTGGAGGAGAGGGCGCGGGCCGCCAAGGAGGCGGGCGTCCGCGAGGGGGCCATGGTCCTGGACCCTGGCATTGGGTTCGGCAAGGACGTGGTACACAATCTTCAGATCGTGCTCCGCCTGCGCGAGTTCAGTTGCTTGGGGCATCCCCTGCTAGTGGGGGCGTCGCGCAAAGGCTTCATCGGCAAGGTGCTGGGACAGGAGGCCAAGGACCGCAAGGAGGGCAGCCTGGCCATCGCCTCCATGGCCATGATGCACGGGGCGGACATCGTCCGGGCCCACGACGTCAGGGAGACGGTGATGGTGGCCAAGATGGTGGACGCGGTCCGCAGGGCGGAGGCCTCCCTCTAGACCAATCCCATGGATAGGAAGGCGATCAGGAGCACCGCAGCGATGGCGGCGACCATGAAGAGGAGGTTGCGGTTGCGCTCCTTGTTGCGCTTGGCCTCGTGGGCGCGCTCGCACTCCTCGGAGCAGTAGGGCCTGCCCTCGGGCATGGCGTAGTCGCACTCCAGACAATGCGTGTGGGTGGGAAGGTTCTCCGGCATCCAGGTCCTGGTAGCGCATCCCTCGTATTAACCCTGCGCTCTGGCCGGCCGGGGCGTGAGGCCGTAGGCGATCGAGGAGGCCACGGCGATCTTGAGCGCGTCCACGGCCAGGAAGGGCACCGCACCGATGAGCAGGGCCTCGGCCATGCCGATGCCCAGGAGGGCGCTCAGCCACCAGGAGCCCAGGAGCAGTATCGCAGCATCCCCCAGGGCCATGACCGCGACGATGCGCGCCATGGACCATTCCCGCCGGCGCTGCGCCATCTCGCCGATGAGGGCCGCCGCCACCAGGAAGCCGAACAGGTAACCGGCGGTGACCCCGCTCAGCGCTGCCAGCCCCACCGCCCCGCTGAACCATCCCAGGCAGGAGCCCATGACCAGGTACAGGCCCATGCTCACCACGCCGAACCGACCCAGTACGAAGCCGGCCAGGAGCACCACCAGCACCTGCCCGGTGAAGGGGACGGGGGTGAAGGGTAGGTGGAAGCGCAGCTGGGCCGCCAGCCCCGCCAACGCCATGAACAGCAAGCTCAAGGCCAACATGTCCACGAATCTAGCGTTCTGCCGCCATTCGAATAATCGGTTAACGTGAAAATCCCTGCGGTTCTCGAAGGCTAGGAGGGCAGACATCGGTGCGGATAACGCGCCTCTCTTTGATAAATATTGTCACGGTCCCGCCGTCCGTCGCAGCCATTATGCCCAGGAAGGGGCATTGGCAGGACATGGAGGGCAGAGCACCTCATGATGCTACATCGCGGCCGCTCGAACCGAGCTACGATTACATCATAGTGGGGAACGGGCCAGCCGGGGTCGGAGGGGTGGAGGGGATACGCTCACTCGATACCCAAGGGAGCGTGCTGGTCCTCTCCGACGAGAGGGATCTGCCCTACACCAGGTGCCTCCTTCCTCGCTTCATTTCCGGAAAAGCCTCGCTAAAGGAGCTGACCTATCGGCCATCCAGGTTCTACGAGAGGAACGACGCCCGCCTGGAGCTGGGCCAGCGGGCGGTCCACTTGGACACGGAGCGGCGCTTGCTGAAGCTGGGCGATGGGAGGGAGGTGGCCTATGGAAAGCTGCTCTTGGCGACCGGCTCGTCCCCGGTGCTACGAGGGCCCTTGGGATTCGCCAATGGAGTCATGTCGCTTCGCACCTTGGACGACGCCAGGGCCATCTCCGCGGCCGCCATGAAAGGAGGGAGGGCGCTGGTCTTGGGCGGTGGGTTGGTGGGGATCGCCGTCGCCATCGCGCTGGCCGATAGGGGCATGCGCGTGCTGCTGGTCGTCTCCTCCTCTCAGGTCCTGTCCCAGAATGCCGACCGACGGGCAGCCGACATACTGACCTCGCATCTGCGAGCAAAGGGGGTCGAGGTGGCGTTGGCCACGGACGCCTTGGATCTACATGAGGATGTTGGAGGGAGAGCGGCCATCCTCTCCGATGGACGGAACGTGCCCGTGGACATCGTGGTATCGGCCAAAGGGGTCAGGCCCAATGCCGGTCTGGCAGCAGGGGCGAGCATCAAGGTGGGGAAGGGGATCATCGTCGATGACCAGCTGCGCACCAGCGCGGCTCATGTCTACGCGGCCGGGGACGCGGCCGAGGCGCGCGATTACATCTCCTCCATGCACGGCACTATGACCCTCTGGCCCATCGCCTCCGAGCAAGGGCGGGTGGCCGGTCGGAACATGGCCGGGGCCGGAGAGCCCTATGCAGGCGGTATCCAGATATGTTCCGTGGACTTCCTGGGCCTGGTCGTGGCCTCCATCGGGGAGGCTAGGGGGGCCTCGGGGCCAGACACCGCCCAGGAGGGGGCATGCGGACCCCCTTACCGCAGGGTGTTCATGCGAGAGGGGAGGGCGGTGGGTGCGCTAGAGGTATTGGAGGGCCAAGGGACCAGGACCAGCGTGCCCTGCACAAGGATCGAGGCCAGGAGCGCGAGGGCGCTGCTCCTCGGCCCAGAGCTGGACATCGGCATGATGGAGGCCCTGCTCCTGATGGACGTTCGGAAATAGCCACGCCCTCCGTGGAAAGCTTTTCTAGGGTCTCTCCGATTCACCCCTCATGTGGAAAGTGCTAGGCGAGGAGACCGTCATCCCCATGATGGCCGATGTCTGGGTCAAGCGCATGGTGGAGCTTTCGAAGCGCAGGAAGGAAGGCAGCCGCTTCGTCAAGATGATCGAGGACGCTGACGTGCGCTATGTCTTCGACGCCGTGCGCGAGGTGAACTCATTCATTATCCAGATGCCTCCGAAATACGGCAAGGAGGACCTGGAGTTCATGCGGGCCTACGTGCAACGGGTGAACAAGGGCATCAAGTTCCCCGTCGTGGAGCTGGAGGGTCAGGAGCAGAGGTTCGCCGTGGTCATCACCTCCGAGGCGGAGGAGGACGACTACGCATGGAGGAGGTCCCACCGCAGCGACTATTTCAAGTGGGTCGAGGAGCAGTCGGAGGCCGGAAAGGAGGAGCAGGACTTCTAGCGCCCAGGCAACTCTTATACATCAGGTAGCCGTATCACGACACGCCATGTTGCGCCTCTACCTTCTCGGCGGCGAGGATCTGAGCGTCAAGGGCTCTAGGGACATCGACCGCCAGGCCTTCAAGGACGCAGGAGGCGCGCCGCTGGTGGTGGTGTTCCCCTGGACGAGCAGGGCCAAGGCCGGGCAGGACAAGTACCGTCGCCAGATGGTGGACTACTTCAAGGAGCTGGGCGCCAAGGGGGTGCGCTTCGTCGAGCCCTCGCTCCCCTTCCCGGAGATGGCGAAGCTGGTGGAGGAGTCGGACCTCATCTACCTGCCCGGGGGCGACCCCAAGGTCCTGGTGGAGAGGATGCGCAACACCGGCGCCTCGCTGCTCCTGGCCAATTACGAGAAGGTCATCCTGGGCAACAGCGCGGGAGCGGTGGCCATGTGCTCCGAGTACGTTCTGCTCTCGGAGGAGAGCGACACCTTCACCGTGTCCTCGGGCCTGAGCCTGGTGGACTTTGGGCTGGCCGTGCATTACGACCCTTATATGGACGCGCAGCTGGAGAGCCTCTCCACCTCGCGCAACATCTTCGCCATCCCCGAGGACGGAGCCGTGATCATAACGTGCTGCAGCATATCCCTGGTAGGGGCAGTGGCCGTCTTCCAGGAAGGAAGGAAGGTGTAGGGCAAGGCTGAGGGAGGGCCTCGCCGAACGGTCAGCCCCGCGACGCACCAGGCCCCACCGAGAGGATGAGAGGGGCGGCGGGTCATCGGCGGAGGCGCTGTGAATGCGAGCCTGCGCATGTTTATCTCCACCTCCGCCATCAAAGCCCCAGTATGCCTAGGTACTCATTCGTGGCCAAGATGCCCGACGAGCCGGGCATGATGCACCAGGCCTCTGATATCGTCCAGAGGCACCATGGGAACATAGAGCGCGTGCACTACGACAGGAGGATCGATGCGCACACGGTCTTCTTCGAGGTCCTCTGCCCTGAGGCTTCCTATCGGGCCATAGAGGGCGAGCTTCGCAGGATCGGGTTTCTGCAGACCTCCTTGGCACCGCTGTCCTTCCTCAAGTTGCATGTCTACCTGGCCAACCGCTCCGGCTCCCTGATGGGGTTCCTGGAGCGGACCACCGCCGCCCGGGCGAACATAGCTTACATGGACTTCGACGACAGGGAGCACCCTGAGAGGCTCACGGTGTCCCTCACCCTGGAGGGAGGGGCTGCCATCGACGACCTTCTGGACGATCTCAAGCACCGCTACCGCCTGGAGGTACTGGAGTACGACACCTCCGGGAAGAGCCTGGACGACACGGTGTTCTACCTTCGGTTCGCGCAGCAGCTGCGCGAGATAATCGGGGAGGCCGAGGACGAGTTCCTCTTCCGGCTCCTGCGCGACATAAACCATATCGTGCAGGCCCTGACCAACCTGGGCCACGACTACCGCCAGGTATTCGAGAGCATACTCCTCACCGGAAGGACGCTTCGAGCCACCACGGGGGATGCGTTCTACATCGACGCCCAGTCGCACGAGCTGTCCCATGGGAGCCTGGTATGCGCTCAACTGCCCTGCGGAGGGAACGTGTATCTGGTAGGTAGCCATGGCAGGCAGGTCATGGTGGACACGGGCTTCGGCATCTATGCCGAGGACCTGCGGGGCTTGCTTAGGGAGAGCGAGCTGGGAGACCTGGGGGAAGTGGAGAAGCTCCTCATAACCCATGGTGATGCGGACCACGCGGGCTCAGGCGGTTTCATTGAATCCGAGGCGGTCATGCACCCAGGTACGCTAGAGGTCCTCAACCAGGCCAACCGGGCCTATGGCTCGAACATCGAAGGCTCCATCCTGGAAGAGGTCTATACCCGGCTCATCAACCTCTTCTCTGATTTCCGCCCTCCTAGGTACGTCATCCTGCTGGACGAGGGGGGTGAACAGATGGAGGGGCCGTTCCAGGTCATCGGAAGGGTAGGAGCTGCAGGGCTCTCATTCAAGGCGCTCAAGGGTCTTGATGGCCACGTCCATGGGCAGACGTACTACCTATGTGAGGAGGAAGGATTGCTCTTCACCGGTGACACGCTCCTGAACCTATCCTCCTTCACGCCCGATAGGCAGAGGTTCAGCGACCTGGCCAAGGTGCTCATGACCACGGTGAACGTGGACAGCGAGGCGGCGGCCATCGAGCGGAAGGGGCTGTTGGAGATCGCCGTCCGCCTGGACGCCCGCATGCGGGCTCAGGGCCGGAGGTGTCTGGTATGCGGAGGGCACGGGGCGGTGTCGGTGGTCGATGATGGCAGGCTCCGTGCCTACGGCCAGACGGTCCGATTCACCAAGCGGGCCTAGTCGGCTTCGCCTTGGAGGATGCTGCCATCGGTGGCGATCACCACTTCGTCCACGGGCACCGCCTTGCCGGCGCGCTCCATGGCCTTGCGTGCGATGGACATGAGGCCGCCGCAGCAAGGCACCTCCATCCGCACCAGCTTGATGTCCTGGATGTCGTTACCCGCCAGTATCTCGGCCAGTTTGGCGATGTTCTGCTCGTTCTCGTCCAACTTGGGGCAGGCTATCACCGTGACCCGGCCACGGATGAAGTCAGGATGCATGGCAGCGTAGGCGAAGGCGCTGCAGTCCGCGGCCAGGAGCAGCTTGGCGTTCTTGAAGTAGGGCGCATTGGGATGTGCCAGCCTCAGCTGCACCGGCCAGTTGGAGAGCTGCGGGGATGGCCTGGCTCCTCCCGAACCAGGTCTGGGGGAGGGGATCCTCCTCGGGCCAGATCCGGGGCAGGCCATGAGCGGCACCTCAGCTTTCTTACCATGGAGATGCTCATGCACTGCCTTCTCGTCGAATGCTGGAGCCTCGCGCTCCTCTATCGTCAGGGCGCCCTCCGGGCATTCGCCTAGGCACGCCCCCAGGCCATCGCAGTAGACCTCGTTGATGACCCTGGCCTTGCCATCTATGATCTGTATGGCACCCTCTGCGCAAGCTAACACGCACTGGCCGCAGCCTGTGCACAGCTCCTCGTCTATCCTGATGATCTTACGCTTGGACATGCTCTCTGCTCCATGGACTTGACAGCTGTTCTTTATTAAAACGCTCCGGAAAATGATGAATGGCAATGAAAACTAAGAGAGGGACGATGCGTCAGATCCATCGCCTCCAGGTACTTCCAGCCTCTCCTTCATTCTGAGGGCCCAGCCTTCGTTGCCAAGCCTCACGTAACCTTGTCTGGCTGCATGAAGGTAGGGATGTGCCAGGTCAGGTCTCCCTATCTTCAGGCAAAGATCTCCCAACCAATTGTTACCGATGGCCTGGTACATGTGACCAAGCTCGGCTTTGGCCAGGTGGTCGAATCCTCGTTTTGCCGTGGAACATGCGTCCTCGAACTTGCCACTGGTGAAAAGAACCTCCGCGGAAGCGACCTCCGCCAAGCCACGCAACGGGGAGCCCTTCTTGATCTCCTTCTGTTCATCCAGCACGGATTTCAGCTCTTGATCGATGAGCTCGGATAGATTATTTTTATTAGTAATTGAATATATATGAATGAGAATGCAATCTGACATGGCCATCAGTCCTCTGTACCCGAGCTTGAGAGAGAATCCGCGGCTTCGGTCCGCCTCCAGTAACGCCGAACTGAAATCCCCCTTCATCTGGAATATCAGCGATCTGTAGAAATGCGCCCACGCCGATTCCATGAAGTCCCCAAGGACTCTGCTCCTCTCCAAACTCTCTGCGAAGCGGGCCAGCGCCTCCTCGGTCATGCCTAGCCCTAGATATGCCTCCCCCAGGTATTGATTGCAGATGAGCTCTACTCTAGGCCAGGAGCTCTGGCGCAGTATGAGGACGGCATCGTTCAGATCCATCAAAGCCCTTCTGGGCTCCCCCATCGCGATGAGAATGAAACCATGAAGGGCGAGCTCCCACGCCAGTCTCTCCTTGGAACCGTTCTCTTTGAAGATGCCGATGGTCTGCATACATGTGCGCTCCGCCAAGGAGAAGTCCCCGTCCCAAAGAATCATTACCGCATAGTCGCTGAGAATCTCCGCCCTCTCCACGGCCTCCACGGCCTCGATGCTCATCGCCCTCTGTAGGAAATCCACATGACGCTTGGAGTCAAGCGTACCAAGCCTTCCCGGTGACCAACACTCGCATGCTTTTCTTAGATTACGCGCCAGGTCATTTCCGGTAGGATACTTGTCGAGCAGCACACCGAAGCACTCAAAAGACCGGTCATATCTACCTAACTCCAGATAGGCATCCCCTAGACCTTCCCATGCTTGTAGCCTGGCCAACTCGAAGGAGGGAGAGTCACCTGCGTCCTCGAGGGCCCAATTCAGGTACATCACCCCCTCCTGGGCGGCGCCCTTTTTGATGCATTGAAAACCGGCAAGCAGGGAATACCTCACCGACTTCTCGATCATCCCCCCCTCATGGAAATGCAGGGCCAGGTCTCCAAATGTGCATCTATCCATCATCGATCCCTCGAGCGCATTTCCAGCAGCCAAATGGAGGTCCTTTCGTCTTTGGGTAGGTATTGATTCGTAATTGACGCGCCTTATGGAGTCATGACAGAATGTCCCCTCGCCATCCTCGTGGATTTCTATGAGCGAGAACCGATGGGCTAGAGTGCCGAGCGGAGTGATCAGCCAGGAGACATCCATCTCCATCATGTTCCCCAGCGTCGATTGCATGAATGTCGGACCAATTACCGAGGCGCAATCGAGGACTCTTCTCTCGACCCGGTTCAATCGTTCCAGCCTATGGACCACTATCTCCTTGATGGTGTTGGGGATGACGAAATCCATAGGGCGCTCCAGGAAGATCTGACCATCTTCGTAACCCACCATTCCACTGTCGAGCACCAGGCGCGCTGATTCTATGGCGAACAGTGGATTCCCTTCGGATTCCTTGGCTATCCGGCCGAGTATTCCCTGTTCTAGGTCGATATTCAAGTATCCATTCACAGCTTTCTCGATCTCGGCGGATGTAAGGGGCCTTAGTTCCATCTCTCTGATCAAACCTTCAGACCTCATGGAGGCTAATGCGGACGTCAGCGAGCCCTCATCTGCATCCTGGCATTGGATTTCTTCAGGCCTGTAGGTGCCGATGATGAGTAGACGACATCTCCTTATGTTCCTCGCCAGGAAGTGCAGGAGCTGGAAACTGGCAGAGTCTGCCCAATGAAGGTCCTCCAGGCAGAGCACCACGCAACTGAGTTCGGACATCCTTTTCAGAAAGTCGAAGGTATCGAACATCTCCCGCTCTATGTTGGTACCCCTTTCGTACTCCCCGATGTCTTCCTCGGTGACAGCACCGAGCGACGTCCTTACTTCATCATCCGCTCCTTCCTTAGGGTCCACGATGGTCATTGGCACCTTGGTTTCCATCACACGATAAAGAGCGTCATGGAATGGGAAGAGCGGACATGGCGCACCTGGGAGGGAATGGCCGACCAGAACGACGCATCCGATCCTCTTCGCTAGCTCCAGGAGCTCTTCTGTGAGCCTGGTCTTTCCAATTCCTGCTTCTCCAGATATGGCTACGAATGACCCGCTTCCCGACAGCGCATCTCCAAGAAGACCGAGCATGAGCTCCATCTCATCCTCTCGGCCAATCAATGGCGGGCGACCCCTCGCCTTGAACAGGTCACTCATGCCCATATGCCAACCAGCCCTGAGGTTAACTAGGCATTGATATCATTAAATATTCGGGGTCCACCTCTTTTACTTGGGCGAAAGCCCGAAGGGGGAATGGAGAATGACGTACCCACAATGGATGCTCGAGGTACCCTACCTATCAAACGCTGGTAGGGAAGCATTGGTCAAGGCAGGAATCACGAACGCTGCATCGTGCAACATAAAGAATCCACTGAAATTGTT
>JALOTM010000192.1 GCA_025457905.1 Methanomassiliicoccales archaeon | reverse complement strand
GGCATCCCACCCTCCTCCCTCCATCGTCCTTCACCACCCACGTCGCATGGGGCACTGACGAAGGCCTCCGCAGGAGCCTGGATCTAAGTCCAGCCCTTGGAGGCTCAAGGAAAGGTCCGATCTCGGCCATGGTCTCCTGACGTGACCGGTAGGGCCGCTCCTCGGGCCCGAGGTTCTCCAGGTAAGCGGCATAGTATGAATCCTGGACGTACTGGCGGTCGGCGCCCTCGACGCGCACGAATCTCAGGGAGGCAGGCATTCGCGAGGACCTTCATTGGGCCGATGGCATCATAAGGCTTGGCCCGGTCAGCGCATGCGGATGGTCTCGAGGTTCATGGGGGCCCGGGTCTCGATGTTGAACTTCTTGTAGAGCGCGGAGGCCAGGTCGCTGCATTTGTGCTCCTCGCCGTGCCCGATGATTATGCGCTCCGGCTTGGGCTCCAGGGTGGCGATGTAGTTGATGAGCTGCCTGCGGTCCGAGTGCCCCGAGAACCCGTCCACGTTCTCGACGGCCATGCGGATGGGTATGGAGACCTGCTGCTTCTTCTCCGTGAGGGTGATCTCGGCGGTCCCCTTCTGGATGCGCCGGCCCAGAGTGCCCTCCGCCTGGTATCCCACGAAGATCAGGCAGTTGTTCTGGTTGGGCGCCCAGGCCTTGACGTACTCGATGACCGGGCCGCCGCTCATCATGCCGCTGGTGGCCAGCACGACGCAGGGGTTGGGGTCGTTGCAGATGTTCTCGCGCATCTCCTTGCTGTCCACGCGCTTGAAGATGTCCGCCAGGAAGGGGTTCTGTCCCATCTGGAAGATCTGCGTGCGCAGCTGCGAGTTCAGGTACTCGGGATATGCGGTATGGATGGCCGTGGCCTCCCAGATCATCCCGTCTAGGTACACGGGCATCTTCTCGATCTTGCCGGTGCGCATGAGCTCCTCCAGCACCAGCATCACCTCCTGCGACCGCCCCACGGCGAACACTGGCACGATGACCTTACCGCGGTTGCGCAAGGTTCGCTCCACCACCGACTTGAGCTGGTTGGCGGCGTCCGTGCGCGAGGGCTGGACATCATGATAGCCGCCGTAGGTGGACTCGATGACCAGCGTCTCCAGTCGGGGGAACTTGTTCACCGTGGCGTTGAATAGCCAGGTGCGCTCGAACTTCATGTCGCCCGTGAAGGCGATGTTGTACATCCCATCGCCGACGTGGAAGTGGCACACCGCCGAGCCAAGGATGTGGCCCGCGTTCTGGAAGGTGAGCCTGATGTCAGGAGCGATGTCCGTGGTCTCGCCGTACTTGAGCGGTATGCAATGCGTGACCGCCTCCCTCACGTGCGCGGAGGAGTAGGGCGGCCTCTTCCGGCCGGAATCGTCGTCATGGTCCTTCTTGTCGTCATCGTCCTTGACGTTGCGGACCTTGATGGAATCCAGGAGGATCAGCGCCATGAGGTCCCGGGTGGGCAGGGTGAGGTACACCGGCCCCTTGTATCCGTATTTGAAGAGCACGGGCAGCATCCCGCAGTGGTCGAAGTGCGCATGGGTGATGACCACGGCGTCGATGGAGTCCAGGGGCATGAGCTCCGGGGCGTTGAAGTAGGGATGCATCTCCGTGCTGGTGGGATCGGCACCGCAGTCGATGAGGATCTTCGAGTCGCGGGTCGAGAGCATGGTGCAGCTGCGGCCCACCTCCCGGAATCCTCCCAGCGCGGTCATCCGCAGCCAGTTCTCGCCGACCTCTATCTTGGGACGGAAAAGCCTGCGGCCGACCTTCCTCAGGAAGTCCTTGCGCTCGTCCTGGACCTGGCGCAGGTACTTGCGGATGTCGGAGACGGTCTTGGACGCGATGGGCGGTGCGCGCACCACCTTGGGCGCCCAGCCGACCTCCTTCTTTATCTCGTTGAGTATGGCGCCCTGCTTGCCTATCACCAGGCCGGGAGCGAGCGCCTCGATGGTGACCTCCCCGGTGTCCGCCTCGAAGTAGATGTCCGTGATCTCCGCCTCGGTGGGGATGATCTCCCGGATGCGCTTCTCCACGGCCTCGGGGTCGGCCAGTGTGGTCGGGTCGGGCCTTATGGCCACGCGGCGGCGCAGGCCTTGCGCCAGCTGCCGCACGATGTCGTTGTTAGAGGCGAAGGCCTCCATGTCCTTGGTGTACACTACCACCATGGGGCCCTCGAAGTCGATGCTGGTGATGTTGACGGTGGTCGGGACTATCCGACGCACCTGCTCCCTCACCTCGTCAAGCAATTTGTCTGCGCTCATGAACCTTTCACTCTTTCGCGTTTGTTAATGGAATTCAAAGGAGCTGGACAATCAGGTAAACGGTTGGGGAAGGGGTTTACCGGGTCTTGGGGTAGTCGATCCCAAGCTTGGTGGCCTTCTTGCGCACGTCCTCCTCGGCCAGCTCCTTGTAGCCATCCTTGGAGATGCACACAATGGCCATCCCGTCGCCGGAGGCCGAGTCGCGCTTCATGGCCGCGTTCAGCGACCGCACGGCCAGCTCTATGCTCTGCTCCATGGTCATGCCCTTCTCATAGGTGTCCTCAAGGACACCGTAGGCGAAGAGCGAGCCGGAGCCGACGGTGACGTAATCGTCCCGGATTGAGCCTCCTGCCGCATCCAGCGAATAGACGTGCCCACCGGTCCTGTCCACGCCGCCCAATATCAGCCCGACGTAGTAGAATCCCATGGAGCCGCCCCCGCGGTGCAGGATGTTCGACATCAGGGTGGCCGCGGACTTCACGCTCATCTTGGCGCCGCGCTTCAGCCTGTAGAGCTCCACCTCCGCCTTGATGTAGCGGGCGAGCAGCTGAGCATCCCCCACCAGCCCTGCCGTGGTCAATCCTAGGTTGTCATCGATCTTGAAAACCTTCTGCACGTCCTTGTGGGCGATGACATTGCCCATCGTGGCCCGCCTCTCCGAGGCAAGGACTACCCCGTCCTTGTTGACCAAGCCGATTGTGGTCGTTCCTGTCTTCAATTGCTGGTCTGACACTTCCATCACACCCTTATAAAACATGCCAAAAGATGGATACACTATATTGACGGCTTCG
>JALOTM010000191.1 GCA_025457905.1 Methanomassiliicoccales archaeon | reverse complement strand
CGAGCCGATGGTCATCGACGGCCTCCCCCCCGAGCACGAGCTAATCTCAAAGGAGCTCTTCATGCCCGTGCTTTGCGTCCAGAGCTATGATTCGCTCGAGGAGGCGTTGACCAAGGCCAATGCCTCGGACTATGGCCTCACCGCGGGGATATTCTCCCAGGACGAGAGGGAGATCGACCTCTTCTTCCGCAGGATACGATCTGGTGTGGTGTATTCCAACCGCCGGCGCGGGGCATGCACCGGCGCCATGGTCGGAGCTCAGTCCTTCGTCGGTTGGAAGGCCTCCGGCTCCACGGGCAAGGGCACCGGGGGAGTCCATTACCTGCAGCAGTTCATGAGGGAGCAGACTCGCACCAGGGCTTGGTGATCAGGTCATGGGGGGACCTAGACCTCGTCCAGGATCGAATCAACGATGGCCCTGACGCTCTTGCGATCCCGATTCTCCCTCATGCTCGCGCTCATATGGTGGCACTTGGCCTTCCCAATGGCCTGCGCGTAGGTCGAGGTGAGCTCTTCTAAGCTCGTATGACGCATCCCGGCCAACTTGGCGAGAATGGAATGATGGCCCTGTCTGATGGACATCACCGCCGCCTCGGCCTGGGCAATATCCTGGGGCTGCGCCGGTTGGACCGATCCCGGTTTACCACGATATTCGAGATGGAAGACATGTTCGATCTTCCCCTTCTCTCTCGATCTCGAGCCTGGGAAAGGAACGTCGAACCTGCACGTCAGCCCCTCGAAATAGCATTTGGTGGTCAACAGCTCCCTGGCCTGACGGGAGATGAAGTTGTCCCCGCGGAACGTCAAATAACCCATGCGGAAGAACGAGATGTTCTTCTCCACCTTCTTCCTCGTCCGGCGGTCAGGGAAGCATTTCTCCAATAGCTCTGGGAAGTAGATGAAGTGGCGGTCGTCCATCCACATCACAGGCGAGTACATGGTGCAATTGCCATCGGAATCGAGCAGCGAATATTCATCTGCCATGTACTCGGCGCCCCTGGACATGAGCTCTAGCAGGATGGAGGTCTTGCCAGACTCCCCCAGGAAGAGCAGCACCTTACCTTCGTAGCTCACCGCTCCCCCGTGCGCGAGTAGGGCGCCCTTCGAGGCAAGATGGTTATTGAGAATGGGTCTGAAGAGGCCATGCTCCAGCCAGGAATCTATGAGCTTCCCACGGCATTCTATTCTGCCTGGAGAGACGGCATAGGCGCCCCCCTGGCGCACTATCTCATAGGAGCCCGTGCCCACCAGCATCTCATCCGCCACTGGCCTCATGGCCACCACGATGGGAAGATAATCGTCGTCGACGAAGCTGAGCTTCTCCTTGGAGCTCGTCTCTATTCGTGGTCCGGCATTCCTCCTCACTATCAGCAGATCGCAGTCGGGTCCGTTCGCCTTCCGATGCTCCAGCTTGTGTTGGAACTCTGGGCACAGTCCCTTCTCGAACCCCAGCACGAAACGGCCGCACACATCGTAAGCATCGATGTCGGAGGTCAGTTCATCAGCCAATATATCGCCAACTAGCTCCCAAAAAATCCATATTATATGATAATAAACCTTTGCTCTTGAGCGCTGTCAGACGGAATGATCCTGAGCGCGAGGAAAAGGACTTAACTCGGCAAACCCTACCCGGGGCGAACCCGATGAAGAAGAGCCTGCGCATCCTCCAGGACCTGGCCCTTGTCCCCGAAGGAAGGAACTGCGCCCTTATCATCAGGCATGCGGACAGGAACGGGGCTATAGATGCCCTGGTGGACGCAAAAGAGGGCCTCAACGAGGTCGGCCGCAAGCGGTCCATGGAGCTCGGTGCCGCCCTTCGTCGATTCGATTATTTGAGGATGATCTCCTCGCCAGTGGAAAGGTGCGTGGAGACCTGCGAGGCGATGGCCAAAGGTTTCGGCCCCAATCATACCATTGAGACCACCGAGTACCTGGGGATGATGGCCCCCACCATGTTGCAGCCCGGGGTGGCCTATCAACTGATGAGGTCCATGGGCCTCCATGGATTCGTGGAAGCGTATGTCGCGGGCCGTATCGACAAGAAAGCGGTCTTGTCCTGTGAGGAGGGCGCCCGGATGCTGATGGCCTACGCCATCGATAGGCTGCGGGGGGCCACGGGGACGGCCTTGTCCTTGGTGACCCATGACATGCTCATCACCCCGGCGATGGTGAGATACTTCGGCTATGACCACAGGACCAAAGGGCTGGTACCCTTCCTGGACGGGATGGTGCTCTACGAATCTGACTATGGCCTGAGGTTGTGCCACGCCGGGAAGGTGCTCAAGGTGACGAAGGACGGAAACATCAAGGATTAGGGACCAGACGCAGGTCAGCCGTCCGAGATTGGTAGCATAACCAACCCCTTCCAGATGCAACGGTTTTATAGCTACTTAGCCATGCTGTCCTTATGGGGTGGAGGCACAGTAGGGCGGTCGTCGCCATGGCCGCCGTGTTCTTAATGCTTGCGTTCACACCGATGGCGAGCATAGTTGCTGCAGAGGCCCCGGCCGCGGTTCCGACCGGCGGAGCGGTCGTCAATTCCCAGACTAGCGGGGACCAGATCAATCCCCGGGCGTTCGTGGATGGGGACGGGCGGATTTACGTCGTCTGGGAGGAGGTGGCCAGCGGAGTATCGCGCATTTTCTTCTCCATGTCTGAGGACGGCGGGGCCACCTTCCACACCAGGACCAGGGTGGACGATATCGCCCAAGGCACCAAGTGCCTGGCCAAGACCCCGGTAGTGGTCGTCAATTCCACCGGCAACATATTCGTGGCATGGAGCGACAACCGAACCGGGACCTATCAGATCTACTTCTCATCCTCGAACGACGGCGATCATTTCAGCAGCAATGCCGTCGTGGCCTCCACGAGCACCTGGGTGAACCAGACGCTGCCGGACATGGACATAGAGAATGACAACCTCTTCTTGACCTGGTCAGAGCAGCAGCTGACCGCCAACAACAACACCTACATCAGATTCACATATTCCACGAACTCGGGAAGCTCGTTCCGCTCCCCAATTCGCATGGACACCGTCGTCGACGTGATCCAGCTGTATCCGAGCCTGTCAGTGA
>JALOTM010000190.1 GCA_025457905.1 Methanomassiliicoccales archaeon | reverse complement strand
CTGCAGCTCCATGGTCTTCAGCGCGGCGTAGGTGCCCCCGGTCTCGCTGAGGCTCCGGGCGAAGCAGAGGATGATGCCGGTGACCAGGCCCGCCCGGAATAGGGGGAGCGTGACCGTCCTGGCGGCCGTGAGCTTGCTTGCGCCCAGGGTCCTCCCCGCCGTCTCATAGGTCTGGTCGATCTGCTCCAGGATGGCGGCCAGGGAGCGGACCATGTAGGGATAGGAGAAGATGATGTGAAGGAAGATGATGAGTATGAAGGGGGAGCTGACCAGCTTGAGGCCCAGCGGGTTGTAGAGGTCGGCCGGGGTCAGCCCCCAGAAGATGGCCGCCGAGAAGCCCAGCGCCGCCGTGGGCACGGCCAACGGCATGTCGATCAGGGTGTCCAATAGCTGCTTGCCCCGGAACTGCTTGCGGACCAGCAGCCAGGCCATGGGCAGCCCCACCAGGAAATCGACGATGGTCACGATGGTGGCGATGAGGAAGGAGTTGTAGATGGCCGTCCAGATCTTGTCCATGGCGGAGGGGTCGTCGAGCACCAGCTTGACCTCGTCCCAGTTCGTGAAGGCGTAGGACAGCACGTAGATGGTGGGCAGGATGACGAAGGCCAGGAAGAATCCCACGACGACGAGCAGCCAAAGCCGGCGCACATGACGGTAGCTGACGAAGTTGAGACCTTTGCGCAGGAAGCTCATCGCAGCCCTCTGGACATCCGCTGGTTAGGGGAAACGGTATCGAGGTAAATAGTTATTTCAAGTACGTACTGAGGCTCATCTGTTGGCCAGGACCGAGTCCTCTACTTTCTCGTCCTTACCGACCTTGTAGTTCGGGCCGATGATGGAGCCCCGCACCGAGCATCCTGGGCCCAGGCAGGCCCCTCTCATCACCAGGGAGCCTGAGACCTCCGCCCCCTCCCCTATCACCGCCCCTGCCTCGATGCAGGCGTTCGGGCCTACCGTGGCGGAGCGGATGTTGGCGGAGCGCACCAATGACGGAGAGAGGAAGCAGCATCCTTCCTGAGAGGGCGGCGGGGGGCTCTCCAGCTCCAGCACCTTGGCCTGGGCGGCCAGGAAGGTCTCCCTGGTCCCGCAGTCCATCCAGTGGCCGGTGAAGCGGTGCCCGAACAGGCCGTATCCTAGGACCCGGGGGAATACCTCCCGCTCGATGGAGACCTGCCCTTTGCCGATGTAGTCCAGGATCTCCGGCTCGAAGACATAGTAGCCGGCGTTAATCAGATCGGAGCGCGCCTCCTCCCTCTTCGGCTTTTCCTGGAAATCGATGATGCGTTCGTTGCGGTCCAGCTGCACCACGCCGAAGGCGCTGGGGTCCTCCACCTGCCAAAGGGCGATGGTGCCTATCCCACCGCACTCGCGATGGCGCTTGACCATCTCCCGGAGGTCGAGGGAGGAGATGCAGTCGCCGTTCATGGCGATGAAGGTCTCGTCCAGATGATGGGCAACGTTCTTTATGGCCCCGCCAGTGCCCATTGGCGAGGGCTCGTTGACGATGATCACCTTTCGGCCGCATGGCTGTACCCGGAAGTGGTCCTCCAGCGCCTCCCTCATGTAGCTGACGGCCAGAATTACCGTGTCCACGCTCTGGGGCAGGGACTCGATCATGCGCACTATCAGCGGCTTTCCTACTAGAGGGATGAGCGGCTTTGGGACCGTGTACGTCAGAGGCCTCAGACGGGTCCCGAGCCCGCCCGCGAGTATGACCGCCTTCATACCCTCTCTTCTCGTCCTGGAATAAGAAGATGCGGGTCCTCACAGGGGCGAGATGCTCACCACGTTGTTCCCACGGAGGATGACGACGCCAAGGCGCCTGGTCTGTTCTGCCGTCCTCTCCTCGGTCTCCTCGAGCACCATGTTCATGTACTCGTCGTATCCAGTGAGCTTCCCCTCCAGCATTCGGTTGTCCTTGAGGAGCAGCGTGATCTTCTTATTCATCGACTTCTCGAGTAGTGCCAGTGGCATGACCATTCGTCATCACTCTGTCTGGGAATATTGGCTAGGAGTTTAAAACCTTTCCCGATTGAAATGGAAGTTGACCGTTGGGTTATTATCCCATGGGCAGCAATGCATAGGTCGGGAGGAGCGGGTTTGTACCATGTAGTAATTCATATAAGGCCGTCCAAGAGCTGGCCTCTGGATATTGCATCGAAGCACAACATTCCCATCGTGGTCTTGGACTGCATACCTTTTGGGGAGCGCGGCGTGGAGGCGCTGATCGAGATGGATGCCGATGAGGAGACCTTGCCCAAGGTGGTCCGTAGCCTCAGGGAGCATCCGGACATAGTAAGCCTCCAGGTGGCCGACAATCCCGAGGGTACCTTGCTGGCCACAGTCGTGGCCAAGAGTTGGATGGCGGGGAGCGCCATCCTCAAGTCGGGTTGCTTCCTGAGGGGGGCCCGGACCCTGGACAAGGGACGCACGGAATGGTGGCTGGTGGCCAAGGACGAGGCTTCCCTCAGGCAGCTGGTGGGCGAGCTGGAGTCGGAGGGTTGCCAGGTGGAGATCAGGAGCAAGCTGGAGGTCAAGGAGCCCTTCGCCCTTACCAAGCGACAGGAGAGGGTGGTGACGAAGGCGATGGAGCTGGGGTACTACGACTTCCCGCGCCGGATCACCGCCAAGGAGCTTGCCAAACGGTTGAGCATCGCCCCGTCCACGCTCTCCGAGATACTGCAGCGCTCGGAACGCAAGCTGGTCGATTTCTACCTGATGAACCGCCTGTGAGGATTCGGGGAAATCTATACGTTGGGGGGGAGCATGGCAAGAAATGGAAATGGGATGGTGGGAACGGCCTGTAGACCCGCACCCCCCAATGCGGCCCACCGCTCAGTTCCACCCCTTTCCGAGAGGCCAGGCGCTCGAGGAACTCGGCGATGGGCACGTCCCTGTAGATGTAGGTGGGCGCCAGGGCGATGTTCTTCTCCCAGGGATGGAACTCGTAGACCCTCTCGCCCTCCGGTGAGAGCATGAGGAGGTCGTGGTGCTGCCAGGCCCTCAGATGGTTCTTGCCCAGCGCGGGGATGTTGAACACCGGCTCGTCGGTGCGGGCGATCCCCGGTATCAGCCTGGCCTCCTCCTTGATCTCCTGCAGGATGCGGGCGATGGGCACCCGGAAATGCCTGGTCTCCTCCTTGCCCTTGGTGTTGAACATGTAGTAGGGGTCGACGCCGATCTGCTTCAGGGCCAGCCGGAGCGCCACGGTCTCGAAGCGGCGGCAGTTCTCTATGGTGAACACCTGCTGGTTATAGGCCATCAGGCCGCGCTTGCGCAGGGAGCGGATGGCGCGCATGGAGTCGGGGGTGACCTCGTAGGGATGCTCGAAGTGCGTCACCAGGCACACCTCCCTATGACCTGGGGCATGATGTTGGGCGAGCACGTCCCCCAGGCGCTCGAGGAACTCGGCGATGGGCACGTCCCTGTAGATGTAGGTGGGCGCCAGGGCGATGTTCTTCTCCCAGGGATGGAACTCGTAGACCCTCT
>JALOTM010000189.1 GCA_025457905.1 Methanomassiliicoccales archaeon | reverse complement strand
ATTACTTCTCCCCGGAGGAGGCGCGGGGCCTGTTCCCCGGACTCGCCGTCCTGGAGATGGAGTCCCGGAGGGAGGCCAAGACCTTCCAGGGCGATAGGCGGGTGCGCTCGGAGGTGCTCGTCGTCCTCCGAAGGCCGATAGGGTAGGGACAAAGACATAACGGCGTAAGGCTATCCCCCGCCATCGGAGGCGGATTTGATGTCCAAGGCCAGCGATGATGAGCAGGTCCAGCGGGCGGTGGAGCAGAGGATGAGAGAGCTCGAGGAGCTCTACGGGAGGGTGCCCCTCGTGCCCCAGGTGCTATCGGAGAGGCCAGACATCTTCCTGCCCTACACCACTCTCGCCGATGCCGCCATGCAGCGCACCAAGCACCTGGACCGCCGGACCGCGGAGCTGGCTGCCATCGCCGCGGGGAGCGCCCTGGCCAGCGCGCATTGCCTGAACGTGCACATCGACGCCGCCTTCAGGGAGGGCGCCAAGCACGACGAGGTGCTGGAGGCCATGCAGATAGGCGCCTTCATGGCCATGACGCGCAGCGAGTCGGTGGCGCTGCGGGCCCTGCAGGAGGCCGAGGGGCGAGCGGCCAACAACGGCAAGAGCTAGGCCCGGACCCGCCATGTGCCCTTGGGGGCGCGGATCACGAACTTGGCGCCCTGGCCCGGCTCGCCCCGCTCCTCCATCTCCAGGCCCGTCAGTTCCAGTATCTCCTTGGCCAGGAAGAGGCCGTATCCGGTGTTGCGGCCGTAGCCCATCTCGAAGATGCGCGACTTGTCCTCCGCCTTGATGCCCACGCCGTCATCGCTGTAGACCAGGAGCATGGCGCCATCCTCCCTCTCCGACCTGAGGGAGAGCGAGGAGACCCTCCCGCCATGGCGCAGGGAGTTGTCGATGAGGTTGTGGAACACCTTCTCCAGGAGCCGGTCGGCGAACACCTCCAATCGGGGGAGGTCGACCTCGAACCTGATCCTGTCCAGGTGGAAGGCCTTGGCCACGGAGCCGAATATCGATTCGACCTCCTGCCAGTCCGGAGCGAACTCGCCCATGCGCTGGTAGTCGCGCATGAAATCGATCTGCGACTGGATGTTCACCACCGCTTGGCGCATGCGGGCCAGGTGCTCGACCATGCGGGGGTCGTCGGAGACCTTGGCGTCCATTTCCAGATATCCCCGGAGGATGGTCACCTGGTTGAGGATGTCGTGACGGGTGACGGAGTTGAGCAGCTGCAGCTTGTTGTTGGCAAGGGCGGCCGCTGACTCTGCCAGCTTGCGGTCGGCTATGTCCCGGGAGACGAAGATGCAGCCGTCGTACCCGCCAGTCTCCGTATAGAAGAGGTGAGTCTCGGATTCCACCCAAACGAAGTCCTCCGATGAGGCCAGGTAGCGGTACTCCAGCCTGACCGTGCGCTCCTTGGAGGCCAGGGCGGCACGGAATTGCCTCCTCACCCTTTCCACGTCCTCGGGATGCACATTCTCGGCGATCTCCCTGCCCAAGAGGCCGCTCTGGGTGTAGCCGAGCCTTCTGGTGACCGAGGGGCTGATGTAGACCACGCGGTTGTCTGCGCTGGCCTGGGTTATCATGTCCTCCATGTTGTCCGTGAGCAGGCGCAGGTAGGCCTCGCGGTCCTTCAGGTCCTTCTCCATGGTCCTCTGGTTCGATGTGTCCGTGAAGATGGTGGCGAACCTGCCCTTCTCCAGGGGCACCACCGATATATGGAAGTGCTTGGCCATGGGCCCGAAGTAGACGTCCAGCTCTTTGGCGTGCCCGGTGAGGTCCGCCTCGCAGAATTCCTCGACGAAGGGGGGCCGTTCGGTGCCGTAGACCTCGTTGGCCAGCCTCCCCAGGATGTTCTCGGCCCTCAGGCCCAGGATCTCCTCGTAGCGTCGGTTCACCTCCAGCAGCCGGTAGTTCTCGGCACGTCCCTGCCCATCATAGATTATCTCATGCAGGGCCATTCCCTCGTTCATGCCTTGGAAGACCGAGCTGAAGCGGCGCTCGCTCGCCATCCTCTGGTCCTCGGCGGCCTTGCGCCTGGAGATGTCCGAATGCGTGCCCAGCATGCGGAGGGGCCTCCCCTCCGAGCGCTCGATGACCAGCCCTCTGGCGAGCACCCATTTGTAGCTTCCGTCCTTGCAGCGCAGGCGGTACTCCACCTCGTACTCCGCGGTCTCTCCCCGCAAATGCGCCTCCAGGGCGGCCATCACCCTCTCCTTGTCCTCGGGGTGTATGCGGCTCCTCCATTCATGGGAATCGTTCCGGAGCTCTTCGTCCTGATATCCAATGATCAGCTTCCATCGCGGCGAGAAGTAAACCCGGTCCTCCTTGACGTTCCAATCGAAGACCCCGTCCCCAGAGCCTTCCAGGGCGAACTTCCATCGCTCCTCGGAGTCCTTTAGATGGAGGAGGTCATGCTTATGAGCGGTGATGTCCAAGGCGGTGAAGACCACGCCCTTGGCCAGGTCCGTGGGCTCGATGGGGGTGGAGCTGAGGATGATGTCGATCGTCCTGCCGTCCTTGCATTGCCATTTGGTCTCCACGCTCCCCGTCCCGTACCTCGAGATGAGGGCATACTTCACCGTTCCGACGAAATTGAAGTCCTCATCCGTGGGATAGAGGACCCTCGCCGACCTTCCGACCAGATCGGACCTGCCGTAGCCGGTCATCTCGCACAGGCGGTCATTGACCTCCATGAGGATCCGGTTGGAGACCACGCCGATCCCGGTCGGGGCCGCGCGGAAGATGGCGGCCAGCCTGTCCTCGCGGTTCCTCAGGGCCTCGGCGGACCGTCTCTGTTCCACGGCGGTGCGCACGGCGTGCATGGCCTCTGCGAACTGGGACCGGATGTCCCCGCCCTTCTGGACATAGCGGTCCGCCCCATGGTTGAGGGCCCTTATGGCCACCTCCTCCCTTCCTTTGCCGGTGAAGAGGACGAAGGGTATGCCGTTACCCGCCGAGCGCAATCGCTCCAGGAACTCCAGGCCGTCCTGTCCGGGCATCTGGTAGTCGCTGACGACGGCGTCGAAGGGCAAGGAGGACATGATCCCCTCGGCCTCGCGCACGCTGGTGGCGGTGGTGACAAGGATGTCGCCCTC
>JALOTM010000010.1 GCA_025457905.1 Methanomassiliicoccales archaeon | reverse complement strand
CATCCTGCCAGGGCCCATCGAGCCGAAGTGCCTGGCGGGCAACCAGATCCTGTTCCTGTCTTCAGCCATATTCCTCACCTTTTCTTAGATATCAACTACTAGTTAACAACTAGCAAATCGCTATTGTTAGTGCTTCTATATATATCTATTTCTTCTCGCCCTTCATCGCCTTCTGGACGTCGTCCGCGTAATCGCCCATGCGCTTGGCCATCTTCTCCATGTTCCTCTGGAGCTTGGGTATGTCCTGGCGCAGGTTCTCGGCTATGGAGTCCACCACGCTCTGCATGTCCTTGGTGAAGGACTTGGCCCTGGGGGGCATGCTCTCGTAGGCCTCCTCGCCCATCTTCCCGAACTTGGCGGCCGCCTTCTCGATCTCGTTCCCCATGGTGTTCAGCAGCTTCACCAGCTCCTGGGCGTACTTCTCGGAACCCGTCCTCTCATCCTTCTCTGCCATTGCCTTTGCCTCCTCTTCTGTTGGATTGCTCCTCTAGGCGCCTGATGGTCTCCCCGACCAGTTTGTCCCTCAGGCCCAGCTCCTCGGCGATGTCCTGGGGGGACAGCTCCGGGCTCTGCACGTACTCGTAGACGACCCTCCTCACCTGGTAGTCGTCGACGCTGGACTCGATGACCCTCGCCGCCTCCTCCAGGACCTCCTCCTTCTGGCCGATGAGTTGCTCGCGCTGGCGCTGCAGCTCCTCCAGCTGGCCGTCGATCTCCGCCACGCTGGACTTGAGCTCCGCGACCTTCTCCCCGATGTCCGGGAGCTCCACCTTCTCGGAGGTCCCCCGGTGCAGGACCCTCGGCCACTGCATGGCCTCCATGGCCAGCTTCACGAAGGTGGTGTCGAACAGCCCCGGCCCGAAGTCCACGATTATGGTGAACTTGGTGGTGGGGACGTAGATCTTGCGCGAAGGCCCCCCCTGGTCGCTCTCCTCGGGGTAGGAGCGCACCAGGCTGTAGTCCTCCAGGACCTTGAGGTGCTTCATTATCGCCTGCTGGCTCATGCCCAGCTCGCGCGACAGCTGCAGGGGGTAGTGCGGCTCTCGGACGAGCGCCTCCAGGATCCTACGCCTGGTGGGGTTCTCGATGACCGAGAGCAGCATGTCGAGGTCTGATAGGTTCGACATCTGAACACCGTTCACAACCGAAGGTTGATAACATCTAGTATTAGGTAATTAATTAATCTTTCCCGGACGCAGGCAGGCGCGACCTAAGGATCGGCGGGCGGCCACGACATTATATAATAACCCCTCGCGGATTCTCGGCCACATGTCAGGGCAGCTCCAGGCCGACACCGTCCTAGTGAGGGACCAGACGGAGGCCAGCCAGATATACAACAAGGGCTTTTACGGCTATCCTCAGAGCGGAGGGGGTCTGGAGCTCGACCTGCTGGAGGCCCTCTACCTGATGGAATCGGACCGCTTGGTGGTGGAGCAGGAGGGGCAGCCGGTCATGGTGGAGCAGCTCATCCGCCTCGCCGCGTCGCACCATGAGGGCTTCGAGATCCTCTACATCGTTTACAGGGACCTGAGGCAGAGGGGCTACGTGGTGAAGTCCGACGCCGGGGACTTCGACTTCAGGGTATTCCCCCGCGGGGGCACGCCCTCCACCACTCCTACGAAGTACTGGGTCCTGGCCATTTCCGAGCGCTCGGTGTGCGTGGTGCGCTCGCTCTTCGAGCAGGCGGAGCGCTCGGAGAACACCCGGAAGGAGCTGCTATTGGCGGTCGTCGACGAGGAGGGCGACCTGACCTACTACAGGGCCTCCACCGGGGCCCCCTCGGCCACGCCCCGCCCGCCGCCCTCGGCCAAGGCGGAGGGCTTCTTCCTCGAGGACCGTGTCCTGGTCACCGACGCCTCGGCCGGGGACGCGCTCCATGCGCAGGGCTTCTACGGGAAGCGGATAGGCAAGACCCTGCAGCTCTCGCTCATCGAGACGGCGCACCTGATGGCCAAGGGGGCGCTGAGCATGGAGTACCCCTCCTCCGGGAAGAGCATGACCCTGAGCGCCTTCAGGAAGCGCGCCTCCCAGATCCAGCCGGACTTCGAGCTTCGCCTGAGGGCCTACGACGACCTGAGGAAGAGAGGGCTAATAGTCAAGACCGGGTTCAAGTACGGCTCGCACTTCCGCGTCTACGATGGGGACCCGGACACGCATCACTCGAAGTACCTGGTGCACGCGGTGCCCTGGGACTACGAGACCATATGGCCCGAGATGTCCAGGGCGGTCCGCCTGGCGCATGGGGTCAAGAAGGACATACTCTTCGCCCGGGTGACGAAGAGGCAGGTGGACTACCTGCGGCTTCGCCGCGTGAGGCCCTAGCTACTTCTTGGCCTTCTTCTGCTTCTTCTTCTTCTCCTTCGGGGTGAGGGCCTTGCGCATGGTGATGGCCTTGGTGCGGCCGTAGGGGTCCAGCGCCACCGCCTGGTCCAGGACCTTGAGCACCTCCTCCTTGGGGGCCTTGGCCTTCTGCATCTCCTCGGCCTTGGCCACCAGGGAGCGCGCCTTGATCCAGCCGACCCCGTTGATGTCCTTCTTATCTGTGGCCAGGACCTGGTCCGCCAGGCTCAGCGCCTTGGTGAATTGCTCGTTGGCGCTGGCCAACGCGTCCCTCTCCCGGTCCTTCTCCTCCTTGGCCTCCAGGGCCTCCCCCTGGGCCGTCTCCCCTTCCGCGAAGGCGGCCAGGGCCTGCTTTGCCAGGGGCTTGACGGCAATGGCGTCCTTGAGCGCCTGGGCGCCAGCCTCGTCCGCGGGGTCCATCTGCATCGCCGCGTCCAATATCTCGTTGGCCTCATTCTCCCGGCCCTCGTTCTCCAGGATGTTGGCCATCTTCACCATGAAGTTGGCCCGCTTGCGGTCGAACTCGGTGTAATGTATGGCCTTTCGGTAGGCCTCCAGGGCATTGTCGGTCTCCCCCGCCTTCAGGTACGCCTCGCCCAGGCGGGCGAAGCGCACGGACCGCGCCTCCGGCCTCGCCTCCTCCCTGGACAGCTCGTCCAAAGTGGCGATGCTCTTCTTGATGGCCTCGGACCTCTCCACTCCCACCCCGCAGCTGGGGCACTTCTCGACCATTCCTGGGAGCGGGGCATTGCAGTTCGCGCAGAAGCGCGGCAGGCGGGTCCCGCACTGAGGGCACTGCACCCAGTCCTTCTCGATGATCTCGCGGCAGGTCGGGCACTCCGAGGCGGTCTTCACCGAGACCCCCCCCATCTTCTTCATGGCCGCCTGCACCTCCTCCTCGGTGGGCATGAAGAGCTTCTTGAACACCAGCAGGAGGACGATCACCACCAGCTCGGCCACGGCCATGATGACGCAGGCCCAGGCAATCTGGATGACCAGCTCGTCCTTGGGGGAGCTCATCTCCTCGTAGGCGCCGAAGGCGGTCAGCGCGGTGAAGGCCTTCAATAGCGCGGAGAGCAGGGTCAGCAGGACGGCGTTCCTCCACGCGCCCTGTTCGGTCTTGAAGACAGGCTTGGCGGAGGCGGCCTCGAACCCGCCGATGATCACCATGAAGAGCACGAACAGCAGGCCCTGCAAGGCCCCGTACGCGTAGTTGGCCTTGGCCAGGAAGATGTAGATGGAGGATATGATCAGGACTATGCCGCCGATGAGCATGATCACGGCGGCCGGCTTGAAAAGAGCCCTAGCGCTAGACAACTGCCACACCTGCTGCTGGATGAAGTCGCCTCGATAAAATGATTTCGTAGGCCCGCAGGGAGCGGGCCAAGCGGTTTGCCTAGAGCTGGATCTCGATGCCTAGCTTCTCGGTGAGCTCCTTGTAACGGTTACGGATGGTGACCTCCGTCACGCCCGCGATATCGGCCACCTCGCGCTGCGTCCGTCTCTCGTTGCACAGGATGGAGGCGATGTAGATGGCCGCCGCCGCCACTCCAGTCGGGCCGCGTCCCGAGGTGAGCTCCTTCTTGCTGGCGTCCTTTAGGATCTCCGCCGCCTTGGCCTGCACCTCGCCGCTGAGCTTGAGCTCGGAGCAGAACCTCTGCACGTAGTCCTGCGGACGGGTGGGCATGAGCTTGAGCTTGAGCTCGCGGGTCATGAAACGGTACGTCCTGCCGATCTCCTTGCGCCCTACGCGCGAGGAGTTGGCCACCTCGTCCAGGGTGCGGGGCACGTTGCATTGCCTGCACGCTGCGTAAAGGGATGCGGCGACGACCCCCTCGATGCTCCGGCCGCGGATGAGGTTCTTGTTCACCGCCTTCCTATACACCATGGCCGCGGTCTCGCGCACGTTCCTGGGCAGGCCCATGGCCGAGGCCATGCGGTCCAGCTCGCTGAGGGCGAAGGCCAGGTTGCGCTCCGTGGCGTTGGACACCCGGATCCTCCGCTGCCACTTCCTGAGGCGGTAGAGCTGCGCGCGGTTGCGAGTGGGGATGCTCTTGCCGTACGAGTCCTTGTTTTTCCACGAGATCTCGGTGGACAGGCCCTTGTCGTGGATGGTGTAGGTCATGGGCGCGCCGGTCCTGGCCCTCTTCTCGCCCTGTTCCACGTCGAATGCTCGCCACTCCGGGCCCTGATCTATGAACTGGTCGTCGATCACCAGGCCGCACTCCTCGCAGATCAGCTCGCCGCGCTCGTAATCGCGCACGAGGTGCCCGCTGTTGCACTCCGGGCAACGTTCGACCTCATCGGCCCCTTCTTTTATCGCCTTTGCCAAGATCATCTACCCCCTCGACATACACCTGCATCCCCATGGCGGAGAGCAGGCTCTTATCACCGGTCACCTCGACCGAGACGTAGGGCGCGGCCACGGGGCCGAAGACCCGGGCCACGCGCCCTATCGGCCTCCGCCTGTTGTCCATCACCGCGTCCCTGGGTCTAGGCGCGAAGCTGCCCCTGACGATGAGCCTGCCGTCAAAACTTACCTCTTGGACCTCCCCTAGCAACCTCATGGCCGCAGGACCTCTTCGCCTACCCCGGTAATTTGCCCTCAATATTGTTAATTGTATTTAAACATTTAGGGTGGGTTTATACCCTTTTCGGTTTTTACTTAATATATGGGTTCTGTCAGGGCTCCAATCCAGTGGAAACGGTGGTTCTGCCTACCCGGGAGCGAACCATTATTGAACATGCAGCCGTCTCCTGATGCTCGTGCAGATCTCAAAGGATCATCCAAGGTATAAATCACTGGTAGTGAGGGAGATGATGTCGGAGAGGGTCAGGGAGGGCATCGTGGCGCCTACCGGCCTGATCGCCCACGGCCGAGGCGAGGCCTTCGACTACCTCTTGGGGGAGAGGACGACCGAGAACGCAAGGCGCGCCGAGCTAACCGCCGCGGCGATGCTGATCGACGCCAACCGGCCGGTCATCTCCGTCAACGGAAACACCGCCGCGCTCTGCTCCGAGGGTATCGTCGCGCTGGCGGAGGCGGTCCTGGCGAGGATCGAGGTCAACCTGTTCCACCGCACCCCGGAGAGGGTGGAGAAGGTTTGCGCGCTCATGGAGGCGGCCGGGGCCAAGGAGCTGCTGGGCAGGCAGCCGGACGCCACCTTGCCCGGGATAGCCTCGGACCGGGCCGTGTGCACCAGGGCCGGCATCCTCTCCGCGGACGTGGTGCTCATCCCCCTGGAGGACGGGGACCGCGCCGAGGCGCTGGCCAAGCTAGGCAAGAAGGTCATAGCCATCGACCTCAACCCGCTCTCGCGCACCTCCAAGGCGGCGCACATCTCCATCGTCGATGAGCTCACCAGGGCGGTGCCAGGCATCGCCGCGGAGGTGCCGGAGCTGAGGCGCAACGGCAACCGGCGCCTAGCGCTCATGAACTCCTTCGACAACGCCCGCAATCTGGAAGAGGCCATGGCCATCATGTGCGGCAACCTCAGGGCGGCCGGGGAAGGCAAAGCATAAACGGGGCGGAACGGATGCCGAGGGGATAAGATGGACGAGGAGCTTCAAGTCAAGGGCGTGCGCCGCCTGGAGTGGGCAGAGGCGCACATGGGCGTGCTGGCGGAGGTCAGGGGGCGTCTCATCGAGGACAAGGCCCTCAAGGGCGTAAGGATCGGCATGGCCCTGCATGTGGAGGCCAAGACCGGCATGCTGGCCGTGACCCTGGCCAGGGCGGGCGCCAAGGTGCGGTTGGCCTCCTGCAACCCTTTGTCCACCGACGACTCCGTGGCCCTGGCGCTGAGAGAGAGGTACGGCATCGAGACCTACGCCAAGAAGTGGGAGTCCACCGAGGAGTACTACAATAACCTGAACTCCGTCCTGGACCTGGATCCCGATTACGTCGTGGACGACGGCGCCGACCTCATCACCATGCTGCACACCGAGCGCAAGAGGCAGCTCAAGGACGTCAAGGGCGGCAATGAGGAGACCACCACCGGCGTCATCCGCCTCCGCTCCATGGCCAAGGAGGGCAAGCTCAAGTTCCCGGTCATCTCCGTGAACGACGCCCACATGAAGTTCCTCTTCGACAACCGCTACGGCACCGGCCAGTCGACCTTCGACGGGTTCATGAACGCCACCAACCTGCTGGTGGCCGGCAAGAGGCTGGTGGTGGCAGGCTACGGCTGGTGCGGCAAGGGCATCGCCATGAGGGCCAAGGGCCTGGGCGCGAGCGTGATCGTGACCGAGGTGGACCCCATCAGGGCCATAGAGGCCAAGATGGACGGCTTCGAGGTCATGCCCATGCTGGAGGCGGCCAAGGTGGCTGACATAATAATCTCCGCCACGGGCTGCAAGGACATCGTGCGCCAGGAGCACCTCCAGGTCCTCAAGGACTGCTGCGTGATGGGCAACTCCGGGCACTTCGACAACGAGATCTCCAAGGCCGCCCTGGACGCCTACGCGGGCGCCCCGCGGAAGGTGCGGGAGTTCGTGGACGAGTACTCCCTGCCAGGAGGTAGGAAGGCCTACCTCATCGGAGAGGGCCGCCTCATGAACCTGGCCGCGGGGCAGGGGCATCCGGTGGAGATCATGGACATGAGCTTCTCCATCCAGGCCCTGGCCATGGAGTACCTGGTCAGGAACCACTCCTCCCTGAGGCCGCAGGTGTACAACGTGCCCCCGGAGCTGGACCAGGTGGTGGCCAGGCTCAAGCTCAGGACGATGGGCGTGAGCATCGACTCGCTCACCAAGGAGCAGGAGAAATACCTCTCCACTTGGCAAGAGGGTACCTGATGCGGCCGTTCCTCACCGTCTACGGGCATACCAACCTCGATTACATTCTATCGTTGGAGAGGTTCCCCGAGAGGAACACCTCCGTCAACGTGGAGGAGAAGCGCCTCTACTTCGGCGGCACGGCCGCCAACGTGGCCACCATCTCCGCCTCCCTGGGCACCCCCACCGCCCTGTGCTCCTACGTGGGCGACGACCTGCCGCCGGGGTTCCGGGCGCTGATGGAGGGGAAGGGCGTCGACCTGCGCGACCTGGTGGTCGTGGAGGGCGAGGCCACCCCCACCGTCTGGATCGTCTCCGACCGGGCGCACGATCAGATCGCCTACGTCTACCAGGGGCCCATGGGCCGCATGGACGCCCTGCCCCTGAGGACGGGAGCGGCCCTGGAGTCGGAATGGGTGCATGTCATGACCGGCCGGCCCGACTATTACCTGAGGCTCATGGCGCTGTGCAAGGAAGAAGGCAAGAAGGTGGCCTTCGACCCGGCGCAGGAGCTCCATCACGTCTGGGACGCGGAGAGGTTCCAGTCCGCGCTCTCCAAGGCCGACGTCCTCTTCTGCAACGAGAACGAGCTGCGCACCGCCCTGAGGTACACCCATGGCAAGAGCGCCGAGGACCTCCTGGCCCGGGTGGGCATGGTGGTGAACACCATGGGTTCTAGGGGCTCGGTGATATTCGTCCCGGGGGAGCGCATCGAGGTCCCGGCCGTGCCACCGAGCAAGGTCGCGGACACCACCGGAGCGGGGGACGCCTTCAGGGCCGGCTTCATCGCCGGGCTGTTCAGGAGGGCGAAGCTTCGCGATTGCGCGGTCTATGGCGCAGCGGCCTCCTCCTTCGTGATCGAGGAGAAGGGCTCGCTAACCAACGTGCCCTCGTGGTCGGATGTGCGCGAGCGGGCGGCCGCTCATTTGTGAGGAGCGCACCCTGGTCCGGCCCCTCAACGCCGTGAAAATGATGTGCTGGACAGACGTGCGGCAACACAGAAAGTTTTATACGAGAAAAAGCCGTAACCCGTCGCAGGTGAACGCATGGCGGTGGGTTTCGTACTGATAAGCACAGCGCCTGCGAAGGAGCATGAGGTCTACAATGAGCTCCTCAAGGTCAAGGAGGTAGTGGAGCTTCATCCTCTCTTCGGCGAGTACGACCTAATCGCCAAAATCGAGGCCGACGACTTCAACCTGCTGGGGCAGGTGGTCGTGGACAAGATACGCTCGATCCCGGGCGTGATCGATACAAAGACGCTTACAGGAATTAAGTTCTGAGGAAAAGGTGAACTGAGATGTCTGTGATGGATTTCTTGACCGTGCTGCTGTTGACCTTCGCCCTGTTCATGTTGTTGGCAGGCGCATTCACCGCCTACTTCGGTAGCGGGAAGAGCAGGACGATCGGCATAGTGCTGCTGGTCGTGGGCCTGGTCGTGGGCGTGCTCTGGGTGTACCTGGCTGGCTTCACCGACATCGTGGACGTGGAGCTGGGCGATGTTGTCTGGAACGCGTTCCTGTACATCATCTCCGCCGTCATCGGAGCCCTCATCGCCATCGGCGTGTTCCTGCTCGCCATCATGAAGAGCTGAGCGCGCCGGTACGCACCAAACCCCTTCCAATGACTTCTTCTTGATTTTGACACGAATGCCATGCTCGGTCGCGCCCATCGCAACCCTTTTATCCTCTCATCATTTGAGAGGTTTCCATGCCCGCTGTCCTGGTGTTGCTGGGGAGCAAGAGCGACTTGGAGATCGGCCAGAAGGCCGCGGCCACCTTGAAGAGGTTCGGCGTGGAGTCGAAGATAGTGGTGGCCTCCGCCCATCGCACCCCCGACCGCGTGAAGCGCATGGTCGAGGAGTCGGACGCGGACGTGTTCATCGCCGTGGCCGGGCTGGCCGCGGCGCTGCCCGGGGCCATAGCCTCGTTCACCGTCAAGCCGGTCATCGGGGTCCCGGTGAGCGGCAAGGTCAATCTGGACTCCATCCTCTCCATAGTTCAGATGCCGCCGGGCATACCGGTGGCCGCGGTGGGCGTGGACCGCGGCGAGAACGCTGCGCTGCTGGCCCTCGAGATATTGGCCATCAAGGACCCCCGCCTCACCTCCGAGCTCAAGAGGTACCGCAAGGACATGGCGGACCAGGTGGAGAAGGACTCCAAGGAGGTCGAGGGCTGATGTTCGACCCCCAGGAGTTCGTGGAGGAGATGCTCCCCCAGCTGAGGGATTCCATAAAGGGCAAGGCCATCATCGCCTGCTCAGGTGGCGTGGACAGCACCGTGGCCGCCGTCCTGGTCAGCAAGGCCATCGGCGAGCGGCTGCTGACCGTGTACGTGGACACGGGCCTGATGCGCAAGGGCGAGACCGCCGCCGTGGACAAGATGCTCTCCCGCCTCAAGGTCAACCACAAGATCGTGGACGCCTCGGACGAGTTCTTCGATGCGCTCAAGGGGGTGGTGGACCCCGAGAGGAAGAGGAAGATCATCGGCGAGAGGTTCATCCGGGTGTTCGAGCGCGAGGCCAAGCACTTCCACGCCGAGTACCTGGTGCAGGGCACCATCGCCCCCGACTGGATCGAGAGCGGGGATGCCACCAGGGACACCATCAAGTCGCATCACAACGTGGGCGGGCTGCCGGAGGACATCAAGCTGAAGCTGGTCGAGCCTCTGCGGGACCTGTACAAGGACGAAGTGCGCAAGATGGCCCGGCACCTGGGGGTAGAGGTCTCGGAGAGGCAGCCCTTCCCCGGGCCCGCCCTGGCCATAAGGATCATGGGGCCGGTCACGCGCGAGGACGCGGACATCGTGCGCGAGGCCTGCGACATCGTGGAGGAGGAGCTGGAGAAGGCGGCCAAGGAAGGCAGGATGGAGCTGCCCTGGCAGTACTTCGCCGTCCTGCTGCCGGTGCAGTCCGTGGGTGTGCACGGCGACAACCGCGTGTACGGCAAGACCATTGCCATCCGCGCGGTGCAGAGCATCGATGGCATGAGCGCCGCCTACTCCAAGGTGCCGCATGAGGTGCTGGAGCACATCTCGGTGCGCATAACCAACGAGATGAAGCGCAACGTTAACCGGGTCGTGTACGACATCACCAACAAGCCGCCCGCGACCATCGAGTGGGAGTGACCACGCAAGTTCAATATTCGGACGGCGAGTCCCAGTGGCTCTCCTCGTCGAGCTCGCTCATGGCCGCGAGCAGGGCCGACTCCCTGAGGCGTGCGTTCTTCGAGTCATGTCGCAGTTGCTCTGTGTAGGCACAGTGGCAATCGGGGCAGAGCGTCTTGAGGTTGCCAGGATGGTCGCTCCCCCCTCTCGACCGTGGTACGATGTGATGCACCTCCAGGCTCTCCCACCTGTAGCCGCCCCGTCCGCGGTTCGAGCCTGGATCGTGGGACCTCCTCCTGGCCCTCCCGAACACCGCCCCGCAGTCCTGACAGGTGTAGCGGTCCCGGCGCAAAATGGCGGCCTTCAGCTTCGGCCAGATGAG
>JALOTM010000188.1 GCA_025457905.1 Methanomassiliicoccales archaeon | reverse complement strand
CTTCTGGGTGACCGTGGACCTGAGCCAAATCCTAGCCCGTGTTCGTTCTGACACCACCTCCGGTGCCTCCCAGGTCCTGGACTCGGTGATCGGCGACTTGTTGGAGGGTCTGAGGATGACGCGCTCTGGTCCGAGCCCGGGCGAGTTGGCCGGGTTCGCTCTGGAACTCCACTCGATCAGAGGATCCATGGCCCCTATCTTCCATCTTTGCAACCGCATTCTTCTCGCACTGGAGATACCGGGATTCGACCGACTTGCTCTCGAGGAGGAATTGACCAGAATCAGACGCTCTGAGCGTGATTCCATCTCCCTCATCTCATCGGCATGCCTGAAGGGACTGCAGGGAAGCCGCTTTCTGGTTGTATCGCGATCCAGTGCTATTACAAGGTCACTTTTGGCCATGACCGCCGACAGGCGGATCGAGACGGTGGTGATGGAGTCCTTGCCCGGTGGCGAGGGATCGATAATCGCCAAAGAACTGGCTGATGGCGGGGTCCGGGTCACCTTGGTCTGTGACTCCATGGTCTTCGAGGAGGCAAGGAGATGCGACGCCGGGCTATCGGGGGCGGACTCGATAGGTCCTGGAGGCGTCCTGAACAAGATAGGCACCAGATCCATGGCCCAGGCATGCATTGCGGCAGGCATACCCTGCCATGTGCTCGCTGGCGAGAGCAAGCTGCTGCCCTTCGCCCCATCCGAGATGATGAGGTATGAAGCGACATCGGACGATCTGACCCGAGCCTCCCAGGTATTCGAGCTCACGCCACTCGGACTATTCGACCGCTGGTTCAGCGAGCAGGGAGACCTCCCGGCCATGGAGGCGGCACGGAGGTCTGGATCCATGGCCGTCTCCCCCTCGCTGCTTCGAGCGAAAACAGGATAGCGTTAAAGCATCCTTTAGCTGACCGATGAAGCTCATTGGCCTGAAGAAGGAGGGCAACAGGGGCCTGGTTCAATTCCATGGATGCCACCTGCGCTGCGGATACTGCACGCATCTCCATCATCCATCCTTCCAACTCCCCGTGGCAGAGGTCGTGGCCGAGCTCTCCGACCCGATGGTGGAGGAAGTCTACCTGGGAGGTGCTGAGCCCACTGTCCAGAGGCGCGAGTTGGAGGAGCTCATGAGACATCTCAGTTCCATGGGCAAGAGGCTGGTCCTGAAGACCGATGGCGCGGACCCTGAATTCCTGCAGAGGGTGGCCCCCCTCGTCGAGCTGTTCGTGATCGAGGTGAAGTGGCCGTTGGATGACGTCCAAGGGTACTCCCTGATGGCAGGGATGTCCCCGGAACGGACAGCCCGGTACCTCGATTCCCTGAGAGAGACCCTCTCCTCCCTGAAGGGAAGGAGGATCCGCGTTTGGATAAGGGTCATCCCAGGCTTGGTCAACCGGGACCATATCTCGAGGATAGGCAAGCAGGTGGAGGGCCTGGCCACCGAAGCCCATCTCTACCAGTTCCTCAGCAACCCCGAGAACGACGCTCCCTTCATGGGCATCGACGCGGCTGGCCCTGGGCGTGATGAGATGATGGCCATGGCCAAGGCGCTGCGCGCCCACGTCCCTCGCGTCGTGGTCCTAGGGTCCGATTTCAGGCAGGAGCTCTAGCTCTGGTCATTCGGTCGCTATCTACAGCTTCTCCGCGAAGGCGCAGTTGCGCCCCACCTTCTTTATGCGCACGTCCATCTCCTCTCCGGGCTTGGCGCCGGGAACGAAGATGACCAGTCCCTGCAGCCTGGCGATCCCGTCCCCCTGTTTTCCCATGTCCACGATGGTGACGTGGTACTGCTTACCTTCCTCAACCGCGGCGGGCTCGCCGGCCTTCTGTTCCGATTCCCCTGGCATAGTCATCCGATCCTTTGGAGGAAGGCCTTGACCTCGGCATTGAGCTCGTGGGAGATGATGTCCACCTCGGTATCCTCGCCAGGCGTCAAGGTGATGGAGACCTTCCCCCTCCCACCCTCCATGGTCAAGGTGCTGGCCGACCGCTTGGTGACATTCAGCCCTAGCGCGCTGAAAAAGACCACGGCCTTATTCATGACCTCCTCGGGTGGGAAACGGGTGCTGGTCCCATAATGCATGGCTGCGCTTCCTCCAAAGGCCGAACGCTTTGCACGATATAAATGGGTGCACCCCCATAAGTGATGGAAAGGGTTATCACGCCCCAGGAGGAATCGATTACCATGGCCTCAGAAGACTTCCCTGACCTGAGCGCCAACGCCATCGCCGTCCTGCGCCATCGCTACCTGATCAGGGACGAGAGCTCCCAGGCACTGGAGACTCCGGACGAGCTATTCAGTAGGGTGGCCAGCAACGTGGCCGCCGCCAACCGGCTCTACGATGACGACCGTTCCGAAGCGCACGAGGAGGGGGAGTTCTACCGGGCCATGAGACGCCTGGAATTCCTCCCCAATTCCCCCACGCTCATGAACGCGGGAACGCAGCTCCAGCAGCTGGCCGCCTGCTTCGTCATACCCATCGAGGACAGCATCGAGAGCATCTATGAGGCGGTCAAGAGCGCGGCCATCATACATCAGAGTGGGGGAGGGACGGGGTTCTCCTTCTCCAGGCTCAGGCCCCAAGGGGACATCGTCCGCTCGACCAGCGGCATTGCTTCCGGACCAGTGTCCTTCATGCGGGTCTTCGACGCCGCCACCGAGGCCATAAAGCAGGGCGGTCGGAGGAGGGGAGCGTCCATGGGCATCCTTCGAGTGGACCATCCCGACATCGAGGCCTTCATCCACTGCAAGGACGACCTGCGCTCCCTGACCAATTTCAACATTTCCATTGGGGTGACCGACGACTTCATGGCGCGAGCCAAGCAGAGGCAGGAGTACGACCTGGTCAATCCGCGAACCGGCCAGCCCGTGGCAAGACGCGATGCCTCATCCATCCTGGACCAGATATGCAGCTCGGCCTTGCGCACCGGCGATCCAGGCATGGTCTTCCTGGACACCATCAATGCCTCCAACCCCACGCCTGAGCAGGGGCCCATCGAGGCCACCAACCCTTGCGGGGAGGTGCCGCTTCTCCCGTTCGAGGCCTGCAACCTGGGCTCGATCAACCTGGACAAGATGCTGGTCGAGGACGGCGTCTGGCGCTTGGACTGGGAGAAGCTGGATAGGACGGTGGACCTGGCCGTCCGATTCCTGGACA
>JALOTM010000187.1 GCA_025457905.1 Methanomassiliicoccales archaeon | reverse complement strand
GACAATCTGGTGAGGGCGGACCTGGAGGGAAAGGCGGTCTTCGACGAGGAGGGCATCGAGGACGTGAGGTTGGCGGTCAGACTGCTCAAGGACAGACTCATAAAAAGGTGAAGAAGGCCGGGGCTTGCGCCCCGATATAATGAATTCAATCCAGCAGCTTCCGCGCCACGAGCACGCTTATGCCCACCATGACCGCGGCGAAGATGCCCAGGAAGAGGACCTCCTGCCACACCGGGAAGATGGGCGCGGTGTTGTGGAAGGCGAAGGTCCTGCAGGCGTCCGCCGCCCAGGTGAGCGGGTTCAGCTTGGCCACGCCCTGCAGCCAGCTGGGCATGAAGCTCAGGGGGAACAGGGCCGCGGAGGCGAACATCACCGGGAGGTTGAGCAGGTTGATCAGCCCGAACAGGGTCTCCTGGTTCTCCACCGCCAGGGCCACGGAGATGAACACGCAGGAGAACCCGATGGCGAGCAGGGTGAGCACCGCTATGATGCCGAGCAGGTCCAACATGCCGAAGTCCGGGCTGAGGGTCAGCCCCACCAGGCCAGGGACGTAGGCGAATCCCAGGGCTATGAGCAGCACTATGAGGGCCTGCACCACTGCCCTGGTCACGGCGGAGTTCATCCTGGACACGGGCACGATGCCCCGGGGAATGGGCGCGACCCTCAGCTTGGTCAGGAAGCCGAACCTACGGTCCCAGACCAGGGACATGCCTGCGAACATGGTGGTGAAGAGCGCGATCACCGCCAGCATTCCCGTGGCCAGGTAGGAGAAGTAGTCCGGGGCGCCGGAGAGCACCTGGGAGATGTCGAACCCTGGCAGGTCGGACGGGAACAGGTTGGTGAAGTTGAAGGATTGGCCGAACAGCCCCAGCCAGACTATCGGCTGGATGAGCGCCATGAAGATCTGGATCTTGATGCGGTACCAGTGCTTCATCTCCCTGACGTACAGGGCCCAGGTCTCGCGCAGCATGTCAGCGCCTCCTCTCGGCGGCGCGGGCCCGGGCGAACCTCTCGCCCCGGTCGCCGCTCTGCGTCTGCTCCGCATCGCGAAGGGAGCGCCCCGTGTACTCCAGGAACACCTGGTCCATGTTGGGCCTCTGCAGCGACACCGAGCTAACGTTGCCCCCGGCCTCGATTATGGCCTTGAGCACGGTGGGCATGGCCGTGTCCCCCTTGAGGACCTTGACCCGGTACTCTGAGCCCTCCCTCTTGACCTCCACCACCCCGGGGACCTGTTGTATCACGGGCATGAAGTCCTTCCCGTCGTCGATGGACATCTGGAGCACATCGCCGCCCAAGGAACGCTTGAGCGTGACCGGGGTGTCCAGGGCCATGATGCGTCCGCGGTCGATGATGCCGATGCGGTCGCACAGGCTGTCCGCCTCCTCCAGGTAGTGGGTGGTCATGAACACCGTCATGTTGTGCTCCTTCTTCAGCCTGCGAATGTGCTCCCACATGGTGGCCCGGGTCTGGATGTCCAGCCCTAGTGTGGGCTCGTCCAGGAAGAGAAGGCGGGGGCGATGGATCAGGCCCTCCGCCAGCTCCAGGCGCTTGCGCATGCCGCCCGAGTAGGTCTTCACCAGACGGTCCGCGGCGTCCTCCAGGTTCACCAGCCTGAGGAGCTCCTCGATCCTGGCGCTGGCGTCCTTCCTGTCCACGTTGTACAGGTCGGCCTGCAGCACCATGTTCTCCCTTCCGGACAGGTCGTCGTCCACGGTGAGGTCCTGAGGCACCAGGCCGATGCCCTGGCGGACCTTGTTTGCCTCCTTGACGACGTCCAGGCCCAGCACCTTAGCCGTGCCGCTGGTGGGCCTGTGCAGGGTGACGAGCATGTTGATTGTGGTGCTCTTCCCCGCCCCGTTCGGGCCGAGGAAGCCGAAGATCTCGCCCTCCTCCACCTCGAAGGATACCCCGTCCACGGCACGGATCTTGCCGTCGAAGACCTTCACCAGGTCCTTCACTTCGATTATCGCTGCCATCTCATCCCTCCTCGATCGCTCTCTCCAGCCTCTCGATCTCCTTTTCTATCTCCGCCGCCCCGTTCCCGAGCATCTCGCGCACCTTTCGAAGATGCACTAGCCGGTCCTTGGGGCCCATCTCCTCCGCCATGAGGTGCATCATGTGGGGGGGCAAGGCGCCCGTTTCCGAGGCAGAGGCCTTGCCAGAACCGATCTCCTTGGCCGCCTCGCCTATGAACTGGAAGTAGCGGGACATGAAGAGCACCTCGTTCGATATGCTAGCCAGCCTCTCCTCCAACCACCTTCCTCCCTCTGGTGACAGGCTGTAGTAGTCCTTCCCCTCCCGCTGCTCCGACCGCAGCAGGCCATGCTCCTCCAGCTTCTTGAGCGCTGGATAAAGAGCGCCGGTCTGGGGCTCCCACAGCCCGGAGAACTCCTCGCGCAGCCGCTTGAGCACCTCGTAGCCGTACATGGGGCCCTTGCGAAGCACCACCAGCATCAGGAATTGGGATGGGCTGATGCGGTTGCCGTTGTAGGAGTGGTACTTGCCTATCATGCTTCCGTCCCCGCCGCGGGGGCCTCCTCTTCGAAGCAGGCGCCCTGGCCAGGGCGCATGATCATGCATATGACGGCGCCGATGAAGGCGATAAGGCTGCCCACCAGGAACACCGCCACGTAGCCCTGCTCGCCCGGAATCTCGATGGGGAAGGGGCTCCCTGGGGGCAGATAGCTCACCAGGAAGGCGGACGTAATGACCGCACCCAGAACAGGGCCGATGGAGCCTCCCACGACACGGAAGAGCGTGTTCATGCCCGAGGCCACCCCGAACTCCTTTCGGGGGCAGGACATGGCCACTACGTTGATGAGGGACACCATGGAAAAGCCCAATCCCACACCGGCCACGAAGACGCTGGCCATCACCTGCCACAGGGCATCGTGCCAGAAGGACAGCATGAGCATGCCGCCCGTGAGCAGAAGGAGCCCTGCGATCAGCACCTTGTCAGCACCCACCGTCTTGGACCATTTGCCCGCCAGGGGCGCGAAGATGAGCTGGGCCACGGCGCTGGGGAACATGTAGACGCCGATCATGAAGGCGTCGGTCACACCGAAGCCCCCGACCTGGGCCGGGGACATCAGGAAGAAGGGCAGCGTCTGGAAGAGAAGGAACATGGACATGCCCACGAACAATGCCGCCAGG
>JALOTM010000186.1 GCA_025457905.1 Methanomassiliicoccales archaeon | reverse complement strand
CCGTCGAAGACCCGCGCCCTGACGGCTATCCTTGCCTTGAGCTGCCCTGAGAACTCTGGTACCACCAGTCCAGCTTCCTCGCAGAGGTCCGCCAGCTCCACGCCGGTACCTCCTGAGTTGGTCAATATGCCCACTTTCTTCCCACGGGGAAGGGGCTGCCAATCCAGCCCCTTGGCGATGGACACCATGTCCATGCCGTTCGTCGCGAAAATGATACCAGTCTGCTTGAATGCCGCCTCGTACGCGGTGAAGGAACCGGAGATCGCGGCCGTGTGCGAGGCCGCCGCCCGCGCTGCCCCCGCCGTGCGGCCGGTCTTGGTGGCCACGATCGGCTTTCTAGCGGTTATCCCCCGGGCGGCTTCCATGAACTCCCTCCCCTTCTCCACGGACTCAAGGAAGAGGCAGATCACCTTGGTTTCCTTGTCCTCGCCGAGGTATCGAAGCACCTCGTGGTCCTCGATGCCAGCCTTGTTGCCATGGGCCATTATCTTGGCGAACCTCATCTTATGGTCCATCGCGAAGCTGAATATTGCCATCCCATAGGCGCCGGACTGCGTCAGGAAGGAGACGTCGCCCCCTGGCTCAGGGGTGCCGATGCCCATGGACGCGTTCAGCCCGATATTGCAGTTGTAGACGCCGAAGCAGTTGGGGCCTACCACCTTGACCTGACCCTTCCTGGCCTCGGCCATCATGGCCTCCTCCAAGGCTTTTCCCTCGGGACCCGCCTCGGCGAACCCGGAGGTTATCACCACCGCCGCCTTGACCTTGCTCTGGACCATCTCCCTCATGGCCGAGGGAACGGCCTTGGCGGGGATCACCACCACGGCCAGGTCCACCTCCTCGGGGACGTCCTTGATGCTGGCATAGGCCTTGTGCCCCAGCACCTCCCCGCCCTTGGGGTTGACCATGTACACCTTCCCCTTGAACCCTGAGGTGAGGTTCCGGGCGAAGACGTGGCCCATCTTCCCCTCCTCGCCCGAGGCACCGATTAGTGCCACGGTCTTGGGGTTGAAGATGGCGTCCATGCGGGGGTCGGCCATGGCTCTAGACGAAGAACGGCCTCTCCAGCTCCTTGGGCGGGAACTCGTTCTTCCTGACGTTCAGAGGGTCGATCTTCCTCATCAGCTCGATGTCCTCCCTGGTCGGAAGGTCCATGACCCTGACCTCAGGGTGGATGACCGGCTTGAACTGGGTGTTGTTCAGTACGTCCTCCACTGTGGTATCTGGGTACAGATAGCGCAGGCGGAGGATCTTAGTCTCGGGATCGAAGTCGAACACCCCCAGCTCTGTCACCAGCCAGTCCGGACCCTTGCCCACCAACCTGAGCTGCTCCCTCGTTCCGTACGGGGTGACGTGACCGACATTGGTCACGAAGTCGCACTTGTCCACGAGGGTGTACAATTTCTTGTCGCCCTTGGTCGGCGCGCGGTGCCTGGTGGTCCAAATGGTGTAGTTGATGCAGTCCCCAGAGAGATTGCAGCCCCCCGCTCCTCCGGGCAGCTTGATCTTGACCTTGCCCGGGCGCCCGATCATGGTGACGTTCTGATTGCCGTACTTGTCCACCTGAGCGCCGCTGAAGAAGGAGCGGTGCAGCTCGCCCTTCTGGGCCATGTCGAAGAGCTTGTCGATGGTTATCATCGCGGTCCTGCCCTGCATCATGGTCCAGTCGTTGGTGGTCGTGGGGAAGAAGGGAGGGTTGGGATCTATGGCGCTGGTGACGCCTCCGACGTAGACCATGTCCTTGGCGTGAGTAAGCTTGGCGAAGTACATGGCCACCATGGGGATCGGCGAGGACACGCCATGGAACACCAGGGTGCTGTCCTCGATGGTCTTCGCCACGTTATAGGTGAAAAGCTCGTCCAGCGTTACCTTGAATTTCTCACTCATAGTTATACAACTCCATCCATGCTTCGCGGCCGTTCTTCCAGGAGGCCAGCCTCTTCTGCCTCTCGCTCCCGCCCACCAGCTCGATGTACTCGGCCTGGCTCTTCACGCCGTAGACGTACTTGTCCAAGTACTTGGTCTTGAAGGCATCGGCCCCCTCCTGCGTGATCTTGTAGTAGTTGGAGATGTGCTCCCTGTCGTAGGCATAGTACGGATAGCAGCTGGTGGGGTGTGCCCCCCAGGGGACGTGAACTACGTGCGCCACCTCGTAATAGGGCACGTTCGGGCCCAGCTTGATCATCTCCGCCTCAGGTATGATCTCTTCGGCGGTGACGATGACGTTCTTCGCGGCCCTGATCATAAGGATGTCCGCCACATAGGGCTGCTCGATCCGCAGGTTGCCGTGGATGTCCGCCTTCTGCGCATGGACGATGGCCACGTCCGGTGTCAGCGCCGGGACCAGGATCAGATCGTTTCCGGTGAAGGGACAGATGATGTGCTTGAACTCGGGGTGGAGCAGGACCTCCTCGCTGCCCTTGGCGCTCATGATCGGCATGAACGGGATTCCGTACGCCGCCGCCCTGAACTGCTGGATGATGGTGTTGCAGCAGTTCTCATGGATCCTCACCTGACCGGATTCGCAGGCGCGTCTGTAGTTAAGCGCCAGCCCGAAGTCCTGCTCGAAGGAGACGTGCGTCTCCTCGACGGCCCCGACGATGCCCGCCCCGCAGGCATAGTCCACATCAAAACCGTGGGCCGTGCCGCAGAGGTGCAGGTTCTTCCTACCCTGGCGAGTGAGCTCCCGTAACATGGCGATGGGCTCACGTAGACAAAGGCCCCCTCCGACCGCCACCTTGTCGCCGTCCTTGATCAAAGACGCGGCGGCCTCCAGGGTCATTAATTTGTTCCTCGAAGTGTAGATGCCCAATTGATCACCCTAAAATTGTAACTTCACTGAAGGCACGGATTTAAATTGTTTGCTTCATAGAATACGTAAGCCCCGGGTGATTAGGAAGTAGGCGGCGATAGAATGGGGCCCGCAGGGCGACCCGCATGCCCGTGAGCATTCCCCGAAAATCGATTGGGGGGAGGCCTCCGACCATCGAAGGCGTATATACGTCCAGATCGCTATCCTAGGTCATGGCCCATGCGCCCCTCGTCGAGATGGTCAGAGTCCATGTGGCTCGGGACGAAAATCATGTGCTGCGGGGAGTGGACCTGCGCATCGAGCGAGGTGAGCGCGTGGCGGTGATCGGGCCCAACGGCTCTGGCAAGTCCTCGCTGATCAAGGTGAT
>JALOTM010000185.1 GCA_025457905.1 Methanomassiliicoccales archaeon | reverse complement strand
CATGCTGCAGGACACCAGCGCCCTCGAGCCCACCTACTCCAAGGAGTTCCTGCGCAAGTACGTGGCCTACTCCAAGCGCATCACGCCCATCCTCACCGATGAGGCGGTGAAGCTCATCACCGAGAACTACCTGAGCATCAGGCGCATGGGCGAGGGCGAGAACAAATCGGTGCCGATCACCGCCAGGCAGCTGGAGGCTTACGTCCGCCTGGCCGAGGCCAGCGCCCGGGCCCGGCTGAGCCGGGTGGTGAGCATCGACGACGCGCGCCGCTCCGTGGGCATCGTGGAGTACTACCTGCGCAAGATCGCCGGTGAGGCGGGGCGCCTGGACATCGACATCATCGCCACCGGCACCTCGCGCTCGCAGCGTGAGCAGATAGTGACCCTGCGTGCCATCATCCAGGAGAACGCCGACCGGGAGAAGGGCATCTCCATCGACCAGCTCATCCAGCTGTCCGAGGCGGAGAACATCCCGGAGGAGAGGGTGCGCATGCTGGTGAAGCGCCTGCATGACAGCGGCGAGGTCTACTCTCCCACCAGCGGCTACTACAAGCTTTCCTCGGAGGGGAGGGAGTGATCACCCTCCGGGTCTACCGCCGGAGGGGCGAGGTGCTCCTGGCCGCTTGCGACAAGGAGCTGGTGGGCAGGATTATGAGGGAGGGCGACCTGAAGCTGGAGGTCTGCCCCACCTTCTACGAGGGCGAGGACGCGGACGAGGAGATGCTCCTCAACCGCCTGCGCAACGCCAGCATCGCCAACCTGGTGGGCGAGAGGACCGTGGGCATCGCCATCAAGCACGAGCTGGTGGACGAGGGGTGCGTTGTGCGCATCGAGGGCGTGCCGCACGTGCAGCTGGTGAGGATGTGACGTTCTGCGTGCGCTGCGGCAAGGAGGGGAGGACGTACGAATCGCTGTGCGTGGACTGCTTCCTGGCCAACAACCGCTTCACCAAGGCCCCCGACCATGTGGATTTGTTCCAGTGCTACCACTGCAAGGAGTTCCAGCTGCGCGGCAAGTGGCAGAGGCAGGGCCTGGAGGAGGCCATCCGGGAGGCGGCGCGCGACGGCCTGGAGGTGCGCAAGGGCGCCGACGTCGCCAAGGTGCGCATGGAGGTGCAGGAGGCCGACCCCCGCAACTACCACGTGGAGATGCGCGTGGGCCTCGAGCACGAGGACCTGAGGATGGAGGAGGAGAACCGGACCACGGTCCGGCTCAAGAACACCGTCTGCCCCCGCTGCTCGAAGATCATGGGCTCGTACTACGAGAGCATCATCCAGGTGCGGGGGAGGGAGCGCAAGCTCACCGAGGCGCAGCAGGAGCGCATCCTGCAGGCGCTGCAGTCGAAGGTAGAGGAGGCCCAGGCCGAGAACCGGGAGATGTTCATCACCAAGCTGGAGCAGGTGCCGGGGGGCTTCGACGCCTTCCTCTCCTCCATCTCCCTGGCCAAGGGCATCGCCCACGAGCTGGCCGACAGGCACGGCGCGGAGGTCAAGGAGTCCTCCACCCTCGTCACCCAGAAGGAGGGCAGGGACGTGTACCGCGTCACCTTCCTGGTGCGCCTGCCCTCCTACATGAGGGGGGAGGTGGTCCTGCACAAGGGCAGGCCGCACCTGGTGGTCTCGATAACCGCCTCCAAGACCAAGCTGCAGGACCTGAGGACGCACGAGCCGGTGATGATGAGCAACGTGGACCTGCGGGACGCGCGGGTGGTGGCCAAGCGCCAGGACGTCCTGGAGGCGGTGGTCCTCAGCGAGTCCAAGAGGGAGCTGCAGGTCATGCACCCCCGCACCTTCGCCACCGTGGAGCTGAAAAAGCCGCAGGGGTTCGAGGCGCAGGGCGAGTCGGTCAGGGTGCTGATCTACGAGGAGGAGCTCTACCTCCTTCCCTACGCGTCGAAGCCCTCCATCAGCTGAAGGAAGCGAAGGCAGGCCTTCTCCACGTCCTCCCTCCGGCCCTTGATCACTACGACATTGCCGCCCTTCTCGTGCCAGCCCTCCTTGGGCAGGGAGGCGATGCGCACCTTGAACTCCCTGGCCACCTGCTGGAAGACCGGCTCCATGGCCGTCTCTCCGTGCATGACTCGCATCTCCCTCTCATAGACGCCCTCGTCGCCGAGGAGCGGGAGGACGTGGAGCTCGAACATGGCCAGCATCTCCCGGGGGAATCCGGGCAGGCAGACGATGGTGGTCCCCTCCACAACGGCCCGGATGCCGCAGGCGATCCCCGCCGGGTTCCTGAGCGCCTCCGTGCCCTCGGGCACCATGGCCATGAGCATGGCCGGGGAGCCTTGGTCCGGCGCCCTGCCATGGCGGGCCAGGTAGGCGTCCCGCACCCAGCCTCTAGCGCGCTCGTCCACCACCAGCTCCGCCCCGAGGAAGGAGGCCAGGGCGTGCCTCGTGACGTCGTCGATGGTCGGGCCCAGGCCCCCGGTCACCACCAGCAGGCCCGTGCCGCGGGCGCAGGAGGCGTCCAGCTCCCGGACTATGCACATCTGCTCGTCGGGGACGACGGCGATCTGCGAGACCACCGCCCCCTTCCCCCTGATGGCCTTGAGCATCCCCGCCGGGTAGGGGTCGAGGTCGCCAGTGAGCAGCTCGTCCCCCACCAGCATCAGCTCGACGCGCATCGGGCCTACCCCAGCATCTCCCGCCGGCGGAACCTCCACATGGCCAGCGCGTTGCACACCAGGACGTAGCCCGCCATGACCACGATGGCGGTGCCGACGTGCGGTATCAGCGTATAGATGGTGAAGTTCTCGCCCGTCCCGATGTCGAAGGACATCTCCGAGTCCTGCGGGTAGGGGGTGATGAGGATGTAGTCGATGGTCCCGGCCTGGAAGGTCAGAGAGGCCTCCGGCCTTATGCCAGCGATCATGCCCACCGTCTGGTCCACCGTGGGCAGGATGAGGAAGAGCAGGAAGAAGGTCAGCACTAATGCCCCGGTGGTGCCCTTCATGAACGTCCCCACCAGGTACCCGACGGATGCCGCGGCCAGGGCGTAGAGCATCGCCAGCCCGTAGGACTGCAGCGCCAGCACCGAGACCTCCCCGGTCACGGCCAGGCCGGCGATGATGGCGACCCCGTACCAGATGGTGACGATGAGGATGGCTATCAGCGCCGTGGCCAGGAACTTGCCCAGGTAGATGGACGAGCGCTTTTGGTGAAGGTGAAGACGGCCACGTTCTGCACGAACCTGGCAGGGTCGTCGTTGTAGGGCTGGCCCACCAGAGGGGGAAGGGCCAGCATCACGGCCAGGATGAAGATCTCGATGATCAGGATGCCTATGAGGCGCTTGCTGCGCAGGTGCTTGAACAGGTCATAGCGGGCCATGGTCATGATCTGCGCCATGTCGGAGGGTAGCTGTCTGTTGCTCGTCACGGCCATCTTCATCACCTCGAGCTCTTGATGAGGCTCATGTACAGGTTCTCCAGCGCCACCCCCGACTCGCGGAAGGACACCACCCTGTAGCCGAGCTCCTGCAGCCTCAGCAGCAGCTGCGCCTGCCTCTCCTCGTCCCCAATGAAATCGATGAAGAACTGCCTCTCGTTCACGATGTTCAGCATCTGCACCCCCTCGTGGCGCCGGAGCTGGTCCATGGCCTCGGGCATAACCCGGTTGGCAATGCGCACCTCCAGCTTCTTGGAGTCGATCTTGGAGAGCAGGGCGCCCACCGAGTCGTAGGCCAGCAGGCGGCCATGGTCGATCATGGCCACGTCCGTGCACACCTCCTGCACCTCGTTGAGCAGGTGGGAGGACATGAACACCGTGTACTTCTGCTTCTTCAGCTCCTTTAGCACGTCCCGGACCTCCACCATGCCCCTGGGGTCCAGACCGGAGGTCGGCTCGTCCAGGATGACGATGCTGGGCTCGTGCAGGAGGGCCTGCGCCAGGGCCACCCTCTGCTTCATCCCCTTGGAGAACTTGCCGATGCGGGTGGTGGCCCAATCCGTCATCTTGACGGTCTCCAGCACCTCCTTGCTCCTTCGCCTTATCTCGGGCTTGGCCATCCCCCGGAGCTCGCCCAGGTACTCCAGCGTCTCGTTGGGCGTGAGGAACTGGTAGAACTCCGGCGTCTCCACGACCGCTCCCACGCCCCCCAGGGCGCGCTTGGCGTCCGCGGCCACGTCCACCCCGTTGAGGTAGGCCTTGCCGGCGGTGACCGTGAGCAGGTTGGTGAGCATCTTGATGGTGGTGGTCTTCCCCGCCCCGTTAGGCCCCAGGAAGCCCACGAAGGAGTTGCTCCTCACCACCAGGTCCAGGCTGTCCACGGCCCTGAAGCCCTTGCCGTAGTCCTTGGTCAGGCCTTGAAGCACTATGGGTTCGTCCATGTGGTCATCCCCACGCGAGCCGGTTACGGACTCAAAGCTAGAAAGCCCTTTCGCCAGCGGCAAGGCATTCATACCCCCCATGGCCATACCTTGACCAGGGAGAGAATGAAGTCCACCAAGGTGCTGGAGGACGTCACCGTCAACCTATCGCCCGCACCCAGCTCAAGGCCATCCTGGCCAACATCGCCTCCGCCGACCGGCTCATGCTCCCCATGTGCCAGGACACCGGCATCCCCATCTTCTTCGCCAAGGGACGGTGCCTGCCGCACCTGGAGGAGGGCATCCGCCGCGGCGTGTCCCGGGCCACCTCGGAGATACCCCTGCGGCCGAACGTGGTGCATCCCCTGACCCGCCACAACCCCGGTGACAACCTGGGGAAGGGGATGCCCTGCCTGCACTTCGAGCCGTCGGACCTGGACTACACTGAGATCACCGTGCTCCCCAAGGGCGCGGGCTCGGAGAACATGAGCGCCCTGGCCATGCTCACGCCCTCGCAGGGCACGAAGGGCATCAGGGCCTTCGTCCTGGAGACGGTGGTGAGGGCGGGCGGCAACCCCTGCCCGCCGACCATCGTGGGCCTGGGAATAGGGGGCTCGGCCGACGAGGCTATGCTCATCTCCAAGAAGGCGCTGCTCCGCCGCCTGGACCGGGAGAACCCGGACCCGGCCCTGGCCTCCCTGGAGAGGGACCTGACGGAGGCGCTCAACCTCACTGGCATAGGCCCCATGGGCCTGGGAGGGAGGACCACGGTCCTGGGGGTGAGGGCGGAGCAGGCCTCCTGCCACACCGCCAGCCTGCCGGTGGCCGTCACCATCCAATGCTGGGCCGGCAGGCGGGCCACCGCCAGGATCATGAAGGACGGCTCGGTGGCCTACTCCAAGGAGGGCTTCGAATGAGGCTGAGGACTCCGCTCACGGAGAAGGACGCGAGGGCCCTCAAGGTCGGAGACACCGTCACGCTGACGGGCATCATCTACTCCGGAAGGGACGAGGTGCACCTGCGCGCCCTGGAGCACGCGCGGGAGGGCCGCAGGCTGCCCTTCGACCTGAAGGGCGCGGCGGTCTTCCATGCCGGGCCCATCGTGCGCAAGGACGCGGGCAAGTGGAAGGTCATCGCCGCCGGCCCCACCACCAG